>JAVEEO010000234.1 GCA_030840415.1 Pseudonocardiales bacterium
CGGCATCACCATGCTCGTCGTCGCTGCCGGTCATTCCGGCTCGTGACCTAACTATCCCACTCCCCGAACGAGAGGAAGCACGATGATGTCGCTGGGCCCCCCTACCAGCAGTGCGAATGGCGACCCACCCAACGGTGATTCCAGAGCCGAGCCGTCTCCGCTTAGGACACGAGCTGGCGCACTCCTGGCAATGGCGACCACGCTGGTTGCCCTCACCGCATGCTCCACCGGAGAGCGGAAGAGCTATGACATAGCGCCAATCTTCCCGCTCACAGCGGGGAAGTGCGCGAAATACGACGGCAAGTCCGAGGGAACAGGGTTTGCTTCCCATTGCTGGGTGACGAAGGCCAATTGCCAGCAAGCGGCGGCAGACTGGCGTCAGATGATGCGCGAGGGCGGCGTCACCGATGCAATCCTGTTTCGCTGCTGATCGAGTCCGAGCGGTCGCGGTACCTGCGCAGATCCTGACCCTGTACTGCGGCGCAGTGGCACCTACCTGTGATGTGCACTAACAGCCACCATCCTGGAAAGGAGCTCGACGTGGGATCAGCCCTCGCTGTCGTCGTTCTCATCCTGTTGATCATGATCGCAGTCGGGTACTCAGCATGGCTCAAGCAGGGCATCAGGACCCGGGTTCTGGAGTCCAGCCTCTCAGCTGATCAACTATGAGAAATCTTCGCCTGCAGGGTCGCGAGAGCAGGCTGGTCGATCGTGGACACCGGCAATCCGGTAGTGGCACAGAGTTCATTGGTCGCCGGCACCCGACAACAGATCGGCCTTTACACCGAGTCGACGGACGGTGGCACGCGGGTTCGCCTGGTCGCGCTGCGGTTTCGACGCAAGGTCCTCACCGGTACGCCGACCAAAGGGCATACCCTGCGGCTCCGGATGAACTCTTTCGTCGACGGCGTCCGACAGCAGGATCCATCTGCCCAGGTCAGCACCTCGTCCTCATAACACCGCCGGCGAACGACCGAGGGTCATGACAGCGGCCCCCGCGCTCGCCTCGCCGAGGAAACCGCTCGGCCAGTTCGAGGCTCAGAACAAGGCCATCGGAGGCACGAAGCCCGGCACGCTCACCGAATTGGAGCGGGCGCTGCCGATGACCGCTAAGCAGTTCGGCCTCACCTAGTTGGCCTGACCGTACGGCAGGTTGGGCCGCAGGTCAGGACCTGGTGGGCACCGCGGTTACCGGCCGGCGGCTCGGCAGTGGCGACGTCACAATATCGAGGCCGGCGGCTCTTGGAGCGGCCGGCGCATGAGGAGAGCGATGATCCTTCGATTGAGCTTGAGGCACGGCCCCGCGACGCGCGACTTCGTGGTCGACGCCCATCCACGAACGACGATCGCCGACCTGACCAGGGCCATCGGCGGAGCCGGCGCGAACGAGATCTACCGGGCGACCTCGGTTGATGAGCTCCAGCCGCTGCCGTCGAAAGCGGTCATGGCCGAGAGCGGCGTGCTCGACGGCGACATCCTCTACCTCGCATCATTGTCCACGGTCCGTGAGCAGCCGGCCAGGACGTCAGCCGGGCCTGCCGAGCTATCTCGCTCGAATATGGCTGCCGAGAACTCCACGCAGCCGGCAACCGCGGGGCGGTGGTTGCTCTCGGTTCGCTCCGGTCCGGCGGCTGGTGCCGTGTTCGCCCTGCGTGCCGGTCGGCAGACCATCGGGCGGTCGTCAACCGCCGATTTCCAGGTCCATGACTCCCAGGTTTCTCGCGTACATCTGCGTGTCAAGGCCACTCGGAAACGGGTGACCGTGAAGGATGTCGGCAGCACGAACGGTACCCGGCTCGAGGGCAGACCTCTCACCCGGTCCAAGCGGCTGATGCCCGGCGCGCACCTCGGCATCGGGCATTCGTTGCTGACCCTGTCCATACGGAATCCGGAAGCCGAACCAGGGCCGACCGCGCCGGTGCCAGCGGACGAAAGTCACCTCGGCGCCAGCCATGGCGGGCCGGCCGTCTTGGAGCCAGACCATGCAGGCGGCTTGTTGTTGAACCGGGTGCCCTCCCGGCGCACCGCGCAGCCGGCAGCCGAGGTCGCCTTTCCCGAGCCGCCGCGGGTCCGCGAGCGTCCCAACATTGCCTGGCTGCCAGCCGTCTTACCGTTGTTGCTTGCCGGTGGCATGTACTACTACACCAAGCAGCCGACCTTTCTCCTGTTCGCGCTCCTCAGCCCATTGACCTTGGCGGCGACCACGTTTTCCCAGCGTCGGGTCGAGAAAAAGCGGGTAAGTCGGGAAGAACGGGAGTACACCAACCTGCTGGCCGGTTCCATGGGCCAGCTCCGAAATGTGCTTGCTGCCGAGCGCACCCTGCTGCAGGCTGCATACCCCAGCGGCGAGAAGGCCGGCTTGATCGCCACCGCTAGGTTGAATCGGTTGTGGGAGCGATCGCCGGGTGACATCGATTTCTTGCGGTTACGGGTCGGAACCGGGCCGGTCGAGGCGCGGGTGAAGTTGACCGGTCGGGTACCGGCCGATCCGCCGTCAGTCAGGATTGCCGATGCTCCGCTGACCCTGCACCTGCCGGACGCTGGTGTGGTGGGCATCGCCGGCCCGTCGGCCGAGGTAGACGGCCTGACCCGATCAGTGATGGTTCAGGTCGGCGCGTTGCACGCGACCGACGATGTCACCGTCACTCTGCTCGCCGATCATGCCCTCGAAGAGCAATGGGAGTACCTCAGGTGGCTGCCGCATGCGTTCGACCGCCGACGAAGGCAGGCGAGGATCGCCAGCACCGCGGATGAAGTGAGCAACATGGTTGCCGAACTGCTGGCGTTGGTAACCGAGCGAAGTGCGGCGACCGACCTGGATCTGGAGGAGTTCCACGTCGTCGTGCTGGCAGATGCGGACCGACTCCGGCGACGAGCCGATGTCGCCAAGCTGCTGCGAACCGGGCCGGCGGCCGGCGTCTTCGCCATCGCACTCGGGACCGAGGCCACCAGGCTCCCCGAGGAGTGCAGAGCCATCGCGCAGGTTGCAGGCGGCGAGGTGGCGGTCGAAGACCGCGGCTCCCGCCAGAGCTGGTCCGGCGCCACCGACGAGCTAGCTCCCGAACGCGCAGTTGCCGCTGCACGACACCTAGCCCCTATCCGGCGGGTGAGCGGAGCCCAGCGCGAATCGGGCCTGGCTGAGAGCGTCACGATGTTCGAGATGCTGGGCTACCGGCCGACGGCTGCCACGGTCATCCGGTCCTGGGCTCAGCTCACTGCCGAAATCACCTCCATTCCGATCGGCATGTCGGCAACGGGCCGTTCCGTTGTCGACCTGGTCCACTCCGGGCCGCACGCGCTGGTAGGCGGTGCCACCGGCTCAGGCAAGAGCCAGTTGCTCCAGACTTGGGTCGCTTCGATGGCCTTGCACAATCGCCCTGAGGAGTTGACTTTCCTCTTCGTCGAATTCAAGGGCCTGTCCGCGTTCCTGAGGTTGCAGCGCCTGCCGCATTGCGTCGGCGCGATCACCAACCTGACTCCGGAGATGACCTCCCGAGCGCTGGCGTCGCTTACGATGGAGCGCCAGCGACGGCAGCGATTGCTCGCCCAGGCCGAAGCCCATGACATCGGAAGTTACCGGCGTCGCCGAGAGGGAGACCGATCCCTTCCTCCGTTACCGCGCATGGTTGTTGTGCTGGATGAGTTCGCCGAGATGAAGGAGCAGTTCCCGGATTTCGTCACCGGGCTCATCAGCGTGGCGCGGACCGGCCGGTCGCTCGGCCTGCACCTGGTTCTGGCCACCCAACAGGTGGGGCGTGCGGTGAGTCCTGACATCGCCGGAAATGCCGACCTGCGAATCAGCCTGCGAGCGGCGGTGGCCGACGACAGCCACGCGGTGATCGGCAGTGCGGCCGCGACCCGCATTCCCACCTCGGCTAAGGGTCGGGTGCTGGTCAAGCGCGGCGACCTTCCCTTGGAGACCGTCCAGACTGCATGGTCGGGGGCAGCGGTGGACACCGTGACGTCGAGTCCCGTCGCGGTGAGACCGTGGCAATGGAATGAGCACGAACGCCAGGGCACCGTACTGAGCAGCGCGCCGGTTCCAGTCACGGAACTCGACGACCTGGTGGAAACCCTGCAGCAGGCAGCGATCGCCTGCGGCTTCGAGAACCCAGTACGCCCCTACACCGAACCACTGCCGGGTTTGATAGGCCTGGCCGATGTGATGGCCGAGGCCCAGGTCCACGACGTCGCCACCCTGGCTCTTCGCGGCGGCCCGGTGATCGGCAGACGCGACGATCTTTCCCTCGTGATCCAGGAGCCGTACGCGGTTCCGCTACTTCGAGGCAACTTGTCGATCGTGGGGAGCGCGCAATCAGGTCGCACGACGGCATTGCGTTCGATCGCGGCCTCCTGGGCCGAGGTCGTTCCTCCCGGCCTGTTGCACCTGCACCTGATCGATGGTGCCCGGGGCCTGACCGTCCTCTCGACCCTTCCGCACGTGGGGACGATGGCTGCCCCGGACAATGCGCGCACACATCGGTTGCTCGATCTGCTGTCCCGGGAGGTGGATTCGCGGCTGCAGTGGCTGTCCGACCGCGGCATGGGAGATCTGCTGGAATGCTGGGCCCAGCCCAGTGACGAGGAGCCGTTACCCTGGATCCTGATTCTGATCGACCGGTTCGAGGAGCTGCTGGCAGCGATCGAGCGAACTCCCGCCGAGGCCGCGTTGGAACGAATTCTCAGCCGCGGGGTCGCCGCCGGGGTAACAGTAGCGGCTGCGGGAGACGACACCCTGACCCGGGTGCGCTGGCAGGGACGGTTTCCCGCTCGGCTTGTGCTACGGAGCGTCAGCGGGCTGGACTCGTCCCAGTACGGGCTCCCCGGGCGCGTCGGCCTGGCCGAGTTGCCCGCCGGCCGGGCTTATGAGAGCGTCCAGTCGAGCCAGGTGCAGATTGCCGTACCTGGCGACAGCGCCGCAACCTCGGCGCAGAACGAAGCCATTCGTACCCTGGGTGCTTCGGACCGGTGGCTGGGCTGGACGGGCCGGCCGCCGCTCCGGCTACGGGACCTACCCCGGACAGTGCCCGCCGCCAAGCTGGATCCGCCCAGTCACTGCGGGGCGGTCGTGCTCGGACTCGGGGGCGATGACTCCTCGCCAGTCGAACTCGGTGAGTCGGGATGGCCGCTGCTGGTGGCAGGTCCTCAGAAGTCCGGAAAGTCGACCACGCTGCGCCGGGTCGCCGAAGACTGGACCACCATGGGGTTGACCGTACTCGCCGTCGGCCCGACCGGGTCGATCCTGTTGCGCGAAGCACCCCTCGGCGTCGAGGTTCGTACCTTCGCCGACAGCGCCGGATTTGATTGGGCCCACATCCTGGCCGATCCCGGGCGTGCGGTCATCGTCGACGACCTGCACCGGGACGATCTGCCCGACTCGCTGGTCGAGGCGCTGAGCGTCGGCTCCCCCGCCTGCCACTTCGCCGGGTCGATGAAAGCCATGTCCGTGGTGCCTGCGCCGCTCAAGGCAATCGCCTCGAACGGCACGCTCGCCTTCCTCTGCCCGGCCGAGCCACGGTCGGTCGGCTACTACGACGTACGGGTCGAGGCGGCTCTGTGCGCGTCCGACCCCCCGGGCCGGGGCATCCTGGCCAACGGCGGACGCGTCCAAGCAATCCAGATCGCTTATTCGGGAGAGGCTTGATTCGCCTCCTCGTCGATCTTCACCTCCTCGTCGATCCAGGTCGCCGTGGAGACGATGGCGTCGAAGACAAACTCCAGCTCCGGCAGCCGAGTGAGGTTCGGTGTGGTGAAGGCCATCGTGTAAAAGCAGTCCGACCCAGGAAGCGGAATCTCATAGGTCAGTTGGCTGAACTCCACGATTCCGATGTCGGCAGTCGGCCAGTCCACACTGAACGTTCGCTTCCGGCGGCCTGGCACGATGGCGCCGGCCGGTGTGAGTGCGGCCTTGACCCGGCCTCGATGCTCGTGGACGAACAAGGATGCGAACAGTGGGACGACATCCGGATCCTCGCCCGGCTCGATCATCGTCACGGCCAGAGCGAGGGATGCATCCGAGGGGTGCGGAGCAGGCAGCCACCCCAGGCCGGTCAGCTCCTGCCGCAGTTCGCCGTACTCGCTACCCCGTAGTGGGTCGGCCGGGTCGAACGGGCACCAGGGACCGATCAGGGTGAGCTGGAGCTGCGGACCCGGCATCGTGTGACCTCCCTCAGTTTCGGGTGGGTATCGGGGCTGGCATCCGACGCTTCAAAAGAATGGTCAGGGCATCTTCGGCCTGCTCTTGCTTATTCGGCCGCCGCTTGTCTTCGTGACGGAGCCCCAACGCGGTTTCCACCCGGTGGAGATCGTCATCAGCCTTGTCTACCTGCCGAGCGACGATTTGCGTCGCTCTCGCAACGAGCAACGATCGGGTTACCACTGCGGGTCCGATCGGCTTTGGCACCACGTGCACCCGGTAGACCACCTGTCCGAAGAGTCGGACGCCAGAGGAGCTGAGCAGGCTCTTGGAATGCCGGGCGTCATCGAAGGATGCAAGCCGTTTGACGATGCCGGGCAAGTTTTCGAATGCGCCGGCCTGGGTATGGGACAGCGCGCCGAGAGCCCTGCCGACCGGAACTGCTTGCAGCACTGCGATCCCCGCGCGCAGAGGCGATTCCTGGCCGTTTGCGGCCCGGTACAGGTGGCCGAGCGCGCTGACAGCGACCATGGTGCCGATCAGCGCGCCGAGCGGTGCCTCGAGTGCGTCCAGCCCGGGGATGGGTGCGATGGCCAATGCCACCAGCGACAGCCGCCCGATAGCCTGATCCCAGGAGTCAAGAGCGTTGTCGCTGAACCACTTGAGCCCGACGTTCGCGTCGTGCACCGCGTCGTCCCAGGCTCGAACTAGCGGGTTGTGGGGGTGCACCACGCCGACTGATGCAAGGATCGCCGCGGCGGCACGCTTCGCGTCGTCTGCGACCTCGTGCCTGATCTGCTCGGTGCTCCGCCTGGCCTGCTCGAGGTGGGCGGCAGCCGCGTTCTTTCGCCCGCTGGCAGTGGAGCGATCACTCTGCGCTTCGGCACGCAGCCCAAGGTGGAAGTTGCGCCGGCTGCGCAACGAGGCGATCTCCGCATCGAGTGCCACGGTGGGTTGCCGGGCCGCGACAGCCACCAGCAGACGGCCCTCTGCCAGCGTGATCTCCATATTCAGCCAGTCAACGCTGCGCTGCGCGGCAGCGTACTGAGCAGCGGCGTCGGCCATGGCCTGGTCGGCCGCCCGGACCGCATCGGATGCCACGTTGAACTGGCCAAGGACAGTCGCCGCTCGAACTTGGTGGCCTTCCAAGCTGTCGGCGTAGCAGGCCAGCGCTCGTCCCGCGTCTGCGTGAGCTGTCCAGAACTTGGCCAGGTCAGGAAGGACTGCGGATACGACGCCGGCCATCGCTTCGGCCCCGGCGCCCTGCCACTGCAAGCTACCCATGCCCTGATGAAGATCGTAGAGCCTGCCTTCGGCCTCCCGGCCGTTCTCGCTCACCGTCAGCAGCTCGCGGACATGGTCGCGCAGAGTGGCGACGTCACCGGGTGATGGGTTTCCACCGAGCTGCTCCCATCCGGTCATGTGCCCTTCCCTCCCCCGGCGGCGTGCACCACTGCTGTATCCGATTGGTCGTAACCCGTGGCCGATTGGTTGATCGCGCCGGCGAGCTCGGTCAGGTTGTCGAGCAGGCTCGTCTGGCCGGCACGCCAATGCCCGTGGAATTCATCCAGTGCGCGGCTCACCTCGACACTGCCGGCTTGAGCCTGGGACAGGCCCCCGGACAGAGCCGCTTTCGAAAGGTCGCTGCCCAACTGGGCGATCTGACGACCGAAATCCTTCACCGCGTCGGTGTCGACACTGAAGCCAGCCATGATCGCTACTCCTAGTGTCATAGGCCGGCGGAGGCGATCGCCCGATCGGTGTCCTCGTACTGCTGGGCGGCCGAGGTCAGGAAGGTGGAGATCCCGTTCATGCCTTCCCTGGTCATCTCCGCGCCGCGAGCCCATTCGTCATACAGGCGCTGGAAGGACGCCGAACCAGCGCCTTCCCACCGGGTAGCGAGGTCATGAACCTGCCCGAGCAGACGCTGCAGCAGCTCCTGTACCTCGTTGGCACCGTTGGTGACCTGTGCGGCCTGGTTCCGGAGTTCCTCCGGCGTGACCTTGATGAATCCCATAGCGATGTTCCCTTCTGGATGGCCGGCGATCGGCTGATCGCCGATGAATCACCCTTCGGTGATGGATCGATTGAAACGATGACGGGGGCGGCGGCCAATCCTGACCTTCATCAGGTCCCCCCAGTTGGGCACGATCAGGTCGGCAGTGCGTAGGCAAAAACCTCGCCATCCGTGATTTGCAGGCCGTCGACGACCGGCCCGTCACCCGGCACCCCCGTCGGGGCCGGGCCGATGATCGACCCGTCGGCCATGCTCAACATCTGATTGCCGGATTGCGCGCTCACGACCAACGTGGTGTCCGTGACAAGTTGCGGGCTCACATCGCCGGCGCTCACCGACCACAGCGGACGGGCCCACTCCCCCGTGACGAAGCAGCGGAGCGTCCCGTCGACGAGCGCAACGGTCCGCGTGGGAGTCGCCATCACTTTGTCGAATGACGTCGGGAAAAGCTTGTGCACGGTATGGTCCCCGCTCAGCAGGTCGTAAGCGTCGACACCAGACCCGCTGATGTACCAGAGCTGCGAACCCACCAATTGAAGCGGCACGTCGGACCGCGGGCTGATGCTGGTTTCGTCGACCTCCCGGGCCCATCGGGTCTTTCCGGTCGCGACATCGACGGCCCCCCACTGTTGATGGCCGTTGTCGTCCTCGCCGCTGAACAGTGCCAG
This sequence comes from Pseudonocardiales bacterium, assembly GCA_030840415.1. Classification (GTDB taxonomy): domain Bacteria; phylum Actinomycetota; class Actinomycetes; order Mycobacteriales; family Jatrophihabitantaceae; genus Jatrophihabitans_A. Next base: position 8,822 of record JAVEEO010000234.1, read on the forward strand.
GTTATAAGCGACGAATTGGACGGAAGTATTCGAGTCCACCAGGCTGTTCAGATCGGGAACGCGCCACAGCGGATGCCCGTTGCCTGCGTCGAACGCCGAGTTGCCGCCGAGAGCCACGACGACCTCGCGCTGGCCGGCCGTCGGTCCAGGTACTTCGG
>JAVEEO010000249.1 GCA_030840415.1 Pseudonocardiales bacterium
GAAGCCGAACGCGCCGGCCGGAACCGCGGGCAGCGGGTTCGTGCCGAGGGTGCCCTGGGCATAGCTGACTCGCGTTGCGGCACCGGCTCGCGCGGTGATGCCCGCCAGCGGCGTCACCACCGGCGCCGAGGACGTGACGAAGGCCGAGCCGCCCGCGGCGGTGAGCGGGTTCTTCGCGGCATCGCCGATCACCGCGATCGACTTCAGCGAGCCCCCGCGCAGCGGCAGCACGCCGTGCGGGTTCCTGAGCAGGACGGTGCCCTGCTCGGCGATCCGGCTGGATAGTTGCCGGTGCGCCGGGGTGCTGACGACGGCGTTCCTGACCGTGGCGGGGTCGGGCGTGGGGTGGTCGAAGAGCCCGATGCGGAACATCGCGGTGAGCACGTGCGCGACCATCCGGTCCAACTCCGCCACGGTGACCGCACCGGACTGCACGGCTGCCTTGAGCTTGGAGTTGAAGTAGGAACCGAACAGCTGGTCGATCGGCCCGAGGTGGGCGTCATCGGCGGCGCCGGGCATCTCCAGGTCGAGCCCGGACTTGGCCGCCTTGATCGTGCTGTGCACAGCGCCCCAGTCCGACATCACCATGCCGTCGAAGTGCCAGGCGTCGCGCAGCGTGCCGATCAGTTCGTCGGCGTTCTCGCAGGCGTAGCTTCCGCCGATCCGGTTGTAGGAACACATGATCGCGCCGACCCCGGCCTGCACCGCTGCCTTGAACGCCGGCTGGTAGATCTCCTGTCGCGCCTTCTCGCCGGCGACGACGTTGATCGAGGAGCGCAGCACCTCCTGGTTGTTGGCCAGGAAGTGTTTGGCCGTGGCGATGACGTGATTGCTCTGGATGCCCTTGATGACCGCGGTGGCCTGGTGTGCGGTGAGGTAGGGGTCCTCGCTGAAGGTCTCGGGCGAGCGGCCCCAGGTCGGCAACCGCAGGATGTTGATGGTCGGCGCGAGGGCGACGTTGTGACCCTTGCCCGCCTGCTCGGCGCCGTAGGCCCGGCCGTACTGGCCCGCGAGGCGGCTGTCCCAGGTCGAGGCCAGCGCCGTGGTGTCGGCCCACTGCGTCACCCCGGTCGAGTTGTTGCCGACACCGACGGGCGAGTCGGCGAGGATCACGGCCGGGATGCCGAGCCGGTCATTGCCCGGGATCCTTCCGGCGTACCCGGTGCTCGGATCCGCGATCAGCGGGTAGCCCACCCCGTGCACCTCGGCGATCTTCTCGTCCAGGGTCATCCGCGCCACCAGCAGGGCGGCGCGTTCGACGGGACTGAGCGCGGTGTTCGTCCACGGCCGGGATGCCGCGGTACTCGCCGGCTGCGTGAGGTGTGCCGGCGCGGCCGACAGCGCCGGCGCGCCCGTGACCAGCGCCAATACCAGACCCGCACCCGGCACGATCGCTTGCAGAACCCGTGCCTTCATGTTCGCCTCCGGTGCAACAGGTAAAACCGACGTTACTGAGCTTTCAGTGAGTTATTGGTTGGTTTCGCTGCGGATTCAGCTTCGGATGGCTACAGTGCTCGCCCGGCCGAGCGCTCGGTCGCGACGGTGGTTCGACGGCCCGCAAGTGCGGTGGCCCGCTCGCCCCCGGCAACTGTGGAGAACCGGCGCTATGCGGTCTGACATACCCAGGTCCCCAAGCTGGACGGCAGCCAAGGCGGGTCAAAGCCCGCCTGCCGTCCAGTGAGGCGACCTTGGCTAGTCGGCTAGCGAGCGCTGCACGTGGCGGGGCTTGCGCCAGCCGTCCTCAACGTCAGCCGTGTGAGTGAGGTAGGCGGCCAGGTTGTGAATGCTGGCCGGGTGCGCGGTGCAGCGGAATGAGTTCCCGCCGTCATCTGCGCCACACTTCGGGCAAGGCGCCGGGCCGTACCCCAACGCAGATCATCTAGCAGCCAACTCTGACCGCAATCTCTAGGGCAGTTCCAGGCTGCTGAATTCCGGCTTCATAATGATGATCTCCAATGGAAGGTGATTCTCCACTACGGCCCCGACAGTTTTCGGCTAGGCCGCATGCGCGGCCACCTCAATCGGTACCCAATGCGTCTAACGCCTGTCGCGCTACCTCCGGGCTGCGACGGATCGCGGCTCGCAACTGCTTCTCCTCAAACTGCTGCTGAGAGTCAGCCAGCACCGCCTCCCAGGTGGTGCGGTGGTCTGCCAGCCCTTCCACGATCAGGAATCGGATCAGGTCTTCGACGGTGGGGCGGAATCGCTTGTGCCCCACCGGCAAATGCAGGGCGCCGAAGCTCTTGTCCAGAGTGCGGCTCCTACAGAGGGCCGCCAGCCGGGAGGGTCAACGTCCACCTGCAGATGTGCATCGGGATACCCGTCCGCCTTGTCCCTCTCGTAGTCAAAGTGAAAGAGCGGATGGTCGGTGTCTGTGTCGAGTCCGTAGGTCATTACGGATGACCGAACCATTAAATACCGGCCCTCATAGTCGGCAGTTAACGTGTACATAAGCCCCAGGTAGCCAGAGGGGGACGTGCATCGACGGTCAGCGGTATCGCACCGACTCGAAAGGAGTCGTCGGACCGGAGCTTGTATCCGACAGTGAATAGATCGCCACGGGCAGCGCGTACCGGAGTAATCGATACTCCGTGGCAGACAGTCCCGTTTAAGACGGTCGTCAGAGTGTGGGCGAACCCGCGCGCCTCAGCCCCGAGGTCGAACCGTCCCACAGCCGCTAGCGGCTGAACGCGTCCAGGTCGCGCAGCGCCATCCAAGCAACGCGGGCGCTGACACTGGCGAAGCTGTTCCGCTGAGCCTGCTGCTCTAATTCCGCTCGCGTGTAGCCCGAGCGCTCAACCGCCCGCTGAATGGCTACGCGGGTCTCATGCTCCGATGACTCAACGAGTTCTGCGGTTCCTGGACGCTCCGCGATGGCTGTCATGGCTGGCCTCCGTTCCTAGCTACGTCCAACCTAGAGAGCGGGTCTGACAAGTCGCTGTTCGCCTGAGATAGACATTACCGGGTCCCGCTGGGTCCTGCCGGTCACATCGGGTCTTTCCGGCTTTCTTTCGGTCACTACCGGCCTCTACCGGTCGCTGTGCGCCCAGGAGTACCCCCTCCCCCCTTCTGACTCACTGACACGCAACACGCCGGCTGGGCTTGGGTTTGTCAGCCCGCATAGCGCCGAGAAACCCAACTGCTGTGGATGGGAGACTGCCCGATGTGCCTGTGACGTCCGCGCCTCCCGCCTCGGCGGCCGCGGCGTCGGGCTGGTCCCGGCGCGCGGTCAGCTTCGCGCGCCGGTTGTGGCACTCCGGCTACCGGCCGGCCCTGATCGCCACCGCGTTCGCCGCCCTGCTGGCCTGGGGCTTCCTGCTGCTGCCGCCGATGAACACCGACCTGGCCGCCCAGTTGGCCCGGGCCGACTTCGCCAGCCGGTACCCGGTCTCGATCATCGACTTCCGGTGGTTCGGCGGCACCGTCGAGTACGGCTACACGCTGTGGGCCTCGGCGCTGATGGCCCACCTCGGCACCAAGGTCACCGGCGCGCTGGCCGCGGTGATCGGCACCTGGTACACAACCCGGTTGTTGCATCGCTTGAAACCCGCCCGTCCGGTGCTCGGCGGCCTGGCCGCCGCCGTCACCCAGGTCGCCAACGTGGTCGAGGGACGGATCACCTTCGCCTGCGGGCTGGCCTGCGGGCTGATCGCCGTCACCCTGTTCACCACCACCCGGGTGCCGCGCTGGCTGGCGGTGCCCCTGGCGGTGCTGTTCAGCCTGCTCTGCGGCGGCGCCAGCCCGGTGGCCGGCCTGCTGCTCTGGGTGGCCGGCGGGGTGGCCCTGCTGCTGCGGCGACCGGTCGCGGCCGCGGTGCTGACCGTGCCGTCCGGCCTGGCGATGGCGGTCACCTCGGTGATCTTCGGCGACGGCGGCCACCAGCCGTTCACCTTCCTCGACTGCCTGAAGTCGCTGACGGCGCTGGCGATCGTGCTGGCCACCGTGCCCCGTCGCTGCCACCCGATCCGGCTCGGTGCCGGGATCGGGATGCTGATGCTGACCGCGGCCTTCCTACTGCCCACCCCGGTCGGTTCGAACGCGACCCGGCTCGGCCTGCTGTTCGCACTGCCGGTGGCCGCGTCGTTCGTGCACTGGCGCAACCGCGTCCTCACTGCCCTGGCGCTGGCGGCGATCCTGGCGCTGCAACTGCCGGTCAACCCGGCCACCATCGCCAGCACCGGCCGGGTCAGCGGCTACAGCGCCTACTACACCGTGCTGAGCGAGGAGATTCTCTCCCGCGGGCCGCTGACCGGGCGGGTGGAAGTGCCCGAGATGGCCGGGCACTGGGACTCGGTCTACCTGGCCCGCGGCGTTCCGCTGGCCCGGGGGTGGCTCCGCCAGACCGACGTCCGGCTCAACGACGCGGTGTTCTACCAGCGCAAACCGACGCCGGAGTCCTATCGCCAGTTCCTCACCGACAACGCGGTGCAGTACGTCGCGGTGCCCGATGCCGAGCTGACCCGCTTCGGCCGGGACGAGCTGGCGCTGATCGCGACGAACCTGGACTACCTCAGCCCGATCTGGCGCAACGCGCACTGGACGCTGTACGAGGTGCGCGACTTCGCGCCGCTGGTCGACCCGCCGGCCCGGGTGCTCAGCCAGCAACCCGACGCGATCGTGGTGTCGGTGCCGGCCAACAGCTCGATCCGGGTGCGGCTGCGCTGGTACCGGTGGCTGGGCATGGAGAGCCAGGACAAGCAGGCCTGCATCGTCCAGGACGGCCTTTACGTCACGCTGAACACCGGCACCGGCGGCAACTACACCTTCAACTCCCGGTTCCCGATCGGCACCGGGCACTGCCCGAAAGGCTGACGATGACGACGATCGGAGTGCGGCAGCTGCGTCGTCAGACGGCCGAATTCGTGCGCAGGGCTGCGGCCGGTGAAACGATAGCCGTCCTGGTGGGCGGCCGGCCAGTCGCCGAGCTGGGGCCCGCCCACTCCAACAGGTGGCGCCGGGGCACCGAGATCGCCGCTGTCTTCGCCGGGGCGCCAGACCTGGACTTCGACCTCGACCGCGATGCGCTGAACAACACGATGACCGATCCGTTCGATCTGCGCTGATCGGCTCAGTGTTTGCGGACCACCACGCCGAGCAGTCCCGGGCCGACGTGCGCGCCGACCACCGCACCCACCTCGGACTCGTACAGCTGGCCCAGGTTGGGCAGCGCCTCCTTGAGCCGGCCGGCGACCTCGGCGGCCCGCTCCGGGGCGGCCAGGTGCTGCACGGCCACGTCCACCGGCTCGCTGCCGGCGGCCTGCACCGTCAGCTGGACCAGCCGGGCAATCGCCTTGGACGCGGTTCGCACCTTCTCCAGCGGCATGATCCGGCCGTCGGACAGGTGCAGCAGCGGCTTGACCGCCAGCGCGGTCCCGAACCTGGCCGCGGCGGTGCCGATCCGGCCGCCGCGGTGCAGCCATTCCAGCGAGTCGACGTAGAACAGCGCCGTGGTCCGCTCCAGGGCGGTACGGGCGGCCTGCTCCACGTCCGGCGCGGCGGCACCGGCGGCGGCCGACCGGGCGGCGGCCAGCACCGCGAAGCCCAGTGCCATCGCCGCCGACCGGGAGTCGATCACCCGGACCACGTCCGGATCGAACTCGGCCGCCGCCAGCCGCGCCGAGTCGCAGGTGCCCGACAGCTCCGCGGACAGGTGCAGCGACACCACGGTGCCGGCGCCGGCGTCGAGGGCCGCCTGGTACACCTCGACGAATTCGGCCGGCGTCGGCCGCGAGGTGGTCACCGCGGTCCGGACCCGCAGCGCGGCGCACACGTCGGCCGGGGTGACGTCCACGCCCTCCAGGCCGGTCCGACCGCCCAGTTGCACCTGCAGCGGCACCACCTGCACGCCCAACTCCTCGGCCAGGCCGCCGGGCAGGTAGGAGGTCGAGTCGGTGACCACCGTGACCTGCTGTTGCGCCGCCATCTGCCGAACGTTAGACGACGAAGTTGATCAAGCGGCCGGGGACGGTGACGACCCGCCTGGTGGGCTTGTCCTGCAGCGCCGCCAGCACCTTCTCATCGGCTCGGGCGGCGGCCTCCAGGGTGGCCGGGTCGGCGTCCGGGGCAACCGAGATGACCGAGCGCACCTTGCCGTTGACCTGCACCGGAATCTCGATCCGGTCCTCGACCAGCATCGCCTCGTCCACCGGCGGGAACTCCTGCCAGGCCAGCGACTGCTCGTGGCCCAGCCGGGCCCACAGCTCCTCGGCCACGTGCGGAGCCAGCGGCGCCAGCATCAGCGCCAGCGCCTCGGCCACCGCTCGCGGCGTGCCGCCGTCCGGATAGGCCTGGGTGACGGCGTTGTTCAGCTCGGTGATCCGGGCGATCGAGGTGTTGAACCGCAGCGTCTGATACCCCTCCCGCACCGCGGCGATGGTCCGGTGCAGCAACCGGTTCAGCTCCAGCGGCACCTCGACGTCGGCCACGTGCGGCTGGCCGGTGTGCTCGTCCAGCACCACCCGCCAGATCCGCTGCAGCAGCCGGTACGGCCCGACGATCGCCTTGGCGTCCCATGGCCGGGACTGGTCCAGCGGACCGGAGAACATCTCGAACAGCCGGAAGGTGTCGGTACCGAAGGCCGCCACGAACTCGTCCGGGGTGACCACGTTCTTCAGGCTCTTGCCGATCTTGCCGAACTCCCGGTTCACCGGCTCGCCGCCGTGGAAGAACCGGCCGTCGCGCTCGATCACCTCGGCCGCCTCGACGTAGAAGCCGTCGGAATTGGTGTAGGCCGGCAACTGCAGCATGCCCTGGTTGACCAGCCGGTGGAACGGCTCGCGGCTGGACAGGTAGCCCAGGTCGAACAGCACCTTGTGCCAGAACCGGGCATACAGCAGGTGCAGCACGGCGTGCTCCACCCCGCCGACGTAGAGGTCCACCCCGCCCAGCGGCCGCTGCGCGGTAGGGCCTATCCAGTACCGCTCGATCTCGGGGTCCACCGGCGCGGTGGTGTTGGTGGGGTCCAGGTAGCGCAGCGCGTACCAGCACGAGCCTGCCCAGTTGGGCATGGTGTTGGTCTCGCGCCGGTAGCGCTTGGCGCCCCCACCCAGATCCAGCTCGACGTTCACCCAGTCGCTCAGCCGGCCCAGCGGCGGCTGGGGCTCGGAGTCGGCGTCATCGGGCGGGTAGGACTTCGGGGTGAAGTCGTTGGTCTCGGGCAGCAGCAGCGGCAGCATCCCGGCCGGCAGCGCGACGGGCTG
>JAVEEO010000290.1 GCA_030840415.1 Pseudonocardiales bacterium
GTCCAGCTTCGTCCGCCGCGCGATCACCCCTCCGAGCACGGCGTTGGTGAACACCCCGGCCAGCTCCAGTGCGCGAAACAGGTCGGTCACCGGAACACCACTCACTGCCCTGCACCCCCTGCCGCCCGGACGCCGACGATCTGGTCAGACCGTCGATCCAGCGCCGGGCCGAACACTGCCACAGCGGCGGCAGCACGCCGCGGCCCCCGCGGGCCGGCGCGACCGGTCAGAAGCGCCGGCGGCGGCTGCGGGGGTGGCAGGGCCGGTCAGCAGCGCCGGCGGCGGCCGCAGGATGGCGGGCCGGTCAGCAGCGCCGCCGCAGCCGCAACCGCGAGGGCCGGCCGTCCGGGCGATCTTGTTGATGTTGGTGTTTCTCATCGTCGTTCACGGCGTTGCGGATCGCCGTGCGAACGACGTCGCCGGACGCGACGGCCAACCACTTACGGTGCTATCCCGGTCCGGGCGCCAGCCGCCCGGCCCACCGAGCCACTTGCGGTGCGATTCCCGGTCCGGGCATCAGCCGCCCGGCCCACCGAGCCACTCTCGATGGACCGGCGAGCGGCGGCTGCCGCCTCAGCCGCCCGGACGCCAGCGGGCGTGCCGGGTGCCGGGGTCCGGTTCGCGCAGCAGGGTCAGCCGGGGCCGCGGGCCGTCGGTGCGACCGGTCGGGGGCTTGCGACGGCCGGCGCGGTACTGCACCGGCCAGTCCGCGCCGTCGCCCTGGTAGTCCTGCTCGGCGGCGGCGTGCAGCGTCCAGTGCGGGTCGTACAGGTGTGGCCGGCCGACCGCCACCAGGTCGGCACGGCCGGCCAGCAGCACCGAGTTCACGTCGTCGTAGGAGGAGATCGCGCCTACCGCGATCACCGCGACGCCATAGCGCTGGCCGAGGTCGTTGCGGATCCGGTCGGCGTACGGGGTCTGGTAGCTGCGCCCGTAGGCCGGCTTCTCGTCCTTGACCACCTGCCCGGTCGAGACGTGAATGGCGTCGGTGCCGTGCTCGGCGAAGGCCCGGGCGATCTCGACCGCGTCCTCGACGTCGTTGCCGCCCTCGGCCCAGTCGGTCGCCGAGATCCGGACGCTGATCGGGCGCTCGGCGGGCCACGCCGCCCGCACCGCGTCGAACACCTCGAGCGGGAAGCGCAACCGGTTGGCCAGCTCGCCGCCGTAGCGGTCGGTGCGCACGTTGGACAGCGGCGACAGGAACGACGACAGCAGGTAGCCGTGCGCGCAGTGCAGTTCGAGCAGGTCGAAACCGGCCCGGGCGGCCGCCTCGGCGCAGGCGACGAAGTCAGCCTTGATCTCGTCGAGCTCGGCCTGGTCCAGTTCGCGCGGCGCCGGGTTGGCCGGCGAGTACGGCAGCGGCGACGGGCCGACGATCGGCCAGTTGCCGTCGGGCAGCGGCTCGTCGATGCCCTCCCACATCAGCTTGGTAGAACCCTTGCGGCCCGAGTGGCCGAGCTGGATGCCGATCCTGGCGGTGCTGGTGGAATGCGCGAAGTCCACCACCCGGGCCCAGGCCTGCTCCTGCTCGGGGGTGTAGATGCCCGCACAGCCGGGGGTGATCCGGGCGGTGGGCGAGACGCAGACCATCTCGGTCATCACCAGGCCGGCGCCGCCGAGCGCCCGCGAGCCCAGGTGTACCAGGTGGAAGTCGGTCGGCATCCCGTCGTCAGCCGAGTACATGTCCATCGGCGAGACCACCACCCGGTTCTTCAGCTCGAGCTGACCCAGCCGGTAGGGGTGGAACATCGGCGGCCGGGCCGAGTCGGCCTCGAGCCGGCCCTGCCGGGACGCCTCGTGCTCGGCGTACCAGGCGTCCATGCCGGCCACGAACTCCGGATCACGCAGCCGCAGGTTGTCGTAGGTGATCCGGCGGCTGCGGGTGACGATGTTGAAGGCGAACTGCTCCGGCGGCTGCTCGGTGTAGTGGCCGATGCTCTCGAACCAGTCCAGCGAGGCCCGGGCCGCTCGTTGGGTGGACAGCACCACCGGCCGCCGCTCGGTCTCGTAGGCCGCCAGCGCCGCCGGCACGTCCGGGTGCTCGTGCAGGCAGGCCGCCAGCGCCAGCGCGTCCTCCATGGCCAACTTGGTGCCCGAGCCGATCGAGAAGTGTGCGGTGTGCGCGGCATCGCCCAGCAGCACCACGTTGCCGTTGCGCCAGGTGGCGTTGGAGATGGTGGGGAAGCTCTGCCACTTGGAGTTGTTGAGCAGGATCCGATGGCCCTGCAGGAGATCGCCGATCAGCTCCTGGACCCGGGCCACCGACTTCTCGTCGCTGACGCCGGGCGGGAACACCGTCGAGGCCGACTCGGCGAAGCCGGCCCGGCGCCAGACGTCGTCGTGCATCTCCACGATGAAGGTGCTGCCGGTCGCGTCGTAGGGGTAGCCGTGCACCTGCATGATCCCGTACGGCGTCTGGCAGATGTAGAACTTGAAGGCCTCGAACACCAGATCGGTGCCCAGCCACATGTACTTGTTGTGGCCCAGTTCGAGCGAGGGGCCGAAGACATCGGCGTACTTGGTGCGAACGGCGGAGTTCGCGCCGTCGCAGGCCAGCACCAGGTCGTAGTCCAGGCTGAGCGAGTCGACGTCGGGTGCCTGGCTGCGAAAGGACACCTCGACTCCCAGTTCGGCGCAGCGTTCCTGCAGCAGTTGCAGCAGGGTCTTGCGGCTCATCGCCGCGAAGCCCTGGCCGCCGACCGTGGTGAGGGTGCCGCGGTAGTGGATGTCGATGTCGTCCCAGCGTGCGAAGTGCTGGGCCATCCGGGCATAGATCACCGGGTCGGCGTGCTCGATCCCGCCGAGGGTCTCGTCGCTGAACACCACTCCGAAGCCGAAGGTGTCCTCGGCGGCGTTGCGTTCCCAGACCCGGATCTCGGTGCTGGGGTCCAGCGCCTTGGCCAGTGCGGCGAAGTACAGCCCGCCCGGGCCGCCCCCGACGACTGCGATACGCATGCTCATTCCTCCCGCAGTTCCCCCCGCCGCATCTTCCCCGCCGCATTTTCCCCGTGCTGAGGACGCCGCGCCGGCCGGACGCTGTTTGCCGGCCGACGCGGCCCATCCCGGCGCTAGCGCGCGATTTCCGGTTCGCGAAGCCGGAACCGCTGGACCTTCCCGGTCGAGGTGCGCGGTAGTGCCGGGACGAATTCGATGGAGCGGGGGTACTTGTAGGGCGCGATGGTCTGCTTGGTGAAGTCCTGCAGCTCGCTGACCTTCGCCGCGTCGCGGGCGGCACCCTCGCGCAGCACCACGACGGCGTGCACGGTGTGGCCGCGTTCGGGATCGGGCCGGGCCACCACCGCGCACTCCACCACGTCCGGGTGCTGCTCCAGGGCGCGCTCCACCTCGGGTGCGGCGATGTTGTAGCCGGAGGAGACGATCATGTCGTCGCTGCGGGCCTGGTACCAGAAGTAGCCGTCGGCGTCGCGGACGTAGGTGTCGCCGGTGACGTTCCAGCGGTGCTGGACGTAGACCGCCTGCCGGGGGTCGGCCAGGTAGCGGCAGCCGGTCGGGCCGATGACCGCGAGCCGGCCGGGGGTTCCGTCCGGTGCGGGGTTGCCGTCGGCGTCGAGCACCGCGGCCCGGTAGCCCGGCACCGCCTTGCCGGTGGCGCCCGGCCGGATGTCGTCGTCGGCGGCCGAGATGAACACGTGCAGCATCTCGGTGCTGCCGATGCCGTCGATGAGCTTGATGCCGGTCTTGTCGTAGAGCTCCCGCCAGACCGGTTCGGGCAGGTGCTCACCGGCCGACACCGCGCGCCGGACTCCTGCCAGCCGGTGCTGCTGGCCGGCGCGCAGGATGGCCCGGTAGGCGGTCGGCGCGGTGAACAGCACGGTGGCCCGGTGTCGCTCGACCGCCTCGGCCAGTTCGGTGGGGGTGGCACGCTCGATCAGCAGCGTCGAGGCCCCGATCCGCAGCGGGAAGATCAGCAGGCCGCCGAGGCCGAAGGTGAAGGCCAGCGGAGGAGTGCCGGTGAAGACGTCCTCGGGCCGGCCGCCGACCAGGTGCTTGCCGAAGGTGTCGGCGATCGCCAGCACGTCGCGGTGGAAGTGCATGGTCGCCTTCGGCGTGCCGGTGGTGCCCGAGGTGGGTGCCAGCAGCGCCACGTCGTCGGCGGCGGTGTCGACGTTGCCGAACTCGGTCGGCTTGGCCGCGCTGAGCCCGATCAGGTCGTCGGCTTCCCCGTCGCCGTAGCTCAGCACCGCAATCCCGGCGGCCTCGGCGGCCGGCATCAGGTCGGCGGTGAACCGGGAGTCACACAGCGCCAGGCTGGTCCGGGCCAGCTCGATCAGGGGGGTGATCTCGCCGCTGCGCAGCATCGGCACGGTCAGCACCACCACGCCACCGGCCTTGAGCACCGCGAACCAGCAGGCCACCAGCCACGGGGTGTTCGGTCCGCGCAGCAGCACCCGCTGGCCCGGGACCAGGCCCGCGTCCGCGCTGAGGTAGTGGGCCAGTTGGTTGGCCCGGGCCAGCAGTTGCCCGTAGCTCCAGGTCTCGTCCGCGCTGTGCAGTGCCGGCCGGTCGGCGCCGTATCGGGCCACCACGTCGTCGAGCAGGGCGGCCGCGCAGTTGAGCCGCTCGGGGTAGCGCAGCTCGGGCAGGTCGAAGGCGAAGTCGGGCCACTGCTCCTGCGGCGGAAGGTTGTCCCGGCAGAAGGTGTCCAGGTGCGCCGACGGCGAGAGTTCCACTGATCGCGACTCCTTCTCGACGGGACGCTAGCCAGTATTCTCTAGATGTGACGACAGTCAAGAACGCGCGATACATCGCGGAAGCGTCCCCGGCCTGTGACGGCCGTTCGGCGTGTCGTCCTGCCGTCCGACCGGCCGCCGGGAGCGGGGCGGGATGAACGGCGTCGAGACCGGCCGCAGCACCGACGCCGAGTCGCTCGCCGACGCCCAGCCGCGTCAGCTGATCGTCACGATCTACGGCCTGTACGCGCGGGAGGAGCCGAACTGGCTGCCGATCGCCTCGGTGGTGCGGCTGATGGCCGACCTGGGCGTGGACGGCCAGGCGGTGCGGTCGTCGATCTCGCGCCTAAAGCGCCGTGACACCCTGCACAGCCTGCGGATCGACGGGACCGCCGGCTACGCGCTCTCGCCGTCGACGCTGCAGGTGATGCGAGCCGGCGACCGGCGGATCTTCGAGCAGCGCCGCGCCAGCGTCGCCGACGGCTGGGTGCAGGTGGTCTTCACGGTGCCCGAGGCCGAGCGCGGCAAGCGGCACGAGTTGCGGACCAGGTTGACCCGGCTCGGCTTCGGCCCAGTCGCCCCCGGCGTGTGGCTGGCCCCCGGCTCGCTGGCCGACGAGGTCAGCGACGTGCTGGCCCGCCAGCAGTTGGCCGGCTACGTCGACATCTTTCGCAGCCAGTATCTCGGCTACGCCGAGCTGGCCGGCCGGGTGCGCGACTGGTGGGACCTGGACGACCTGGCTGGCAAGTATGCCCGGTTCGTCAGCCACTACCGGCCGCTCAATCGCCGGCTGGCCCGGTCCGTGCCCACCGGGGCAGACGCCTTCGCCGATTACGTCCGGATGCTGACGGCCTGGCGGCGGCTGCGCTACCTCGACCCCGGCCTGCCACCGGAAGTGCTGCCGGCGCGCTGGAACGGCGACGTGGCGAGCCGGTTGTTCGGCGAGCTCAGCGTGGTGTTGCGGCCGGCGGCGCACCGGCATGCGATGCGGGTGATCCACGAATGACCCGACGCGGTCCCGGGGTTTCCACGCCGGGAGCTACCGGCTGAGGCGGGCCTCGGCCTTCAGCCAGTCCCCGTAGACCGGCGGCGTCGCCGGGGTCCGCCGGATGACCTGCTGCGAACGCGAGGCCGGGATCAGCGCACCCAGCGCCACCATGCCGAAGCCCAGCGAGATGATCATCAGGCCCGGCCCGACGTCGGAGGTCACCGCGTGACTCTGCATCGCCACGCCGAAAGCCCGAACGGGTGCGGAATCCGTTCTGGCCAGGTCGGTGCCGGGGGTCTCGTCGAAGATCGACCACAGCGAGCCGATCATCCGGGTGACGGGCACCAGCGACCCGAGCGCCATGACCCGCCACGCGGCGCCCAGGCCTCGGATGCGGGTCGCGAACAGCGCGAGGGCGCTCAGTGCCACCGCGCCGCTGACGATCAAGAGGACCGGACCGAAATTCGACACCGAGCCGTCGTAGGCGATGGTCTGGTCGAAGCCGAAGATGTGGTGTCCGTTGTAGGGCAGGGGCGGCTGATCCAGGCCCGCGACGACGTCGAACTCACCCCACGGCAGCGTGGAGCCGGCTGCCATCAGCAGTGCGCCGACGAGTAGGACGAACCCGGCCGGCACGTTGTTGCGGCGGTGCCTCACCATGGCGTCCCCCGAACATGTGGTGAAGGGTGCCTAAGTAAGGCAGACCGCGCGCGTCCCGTCAACCTCGGCTGCGCTGGTCCGCTCCGCGTGGAATCTCGGCCACTGCCTGGACTTCGACCAGGGCGTCGTCGTCCCACAGCCGGGCGATGCCGATGCCGGCCATCGCCGGGTATTCGGTGCCGGCCAGCCGCCGCCACACCGCACCGATCTCGCGGGCGTGTGCCCGGTAGTCGGCGACGTCGACGATGAAGACGGTGACGGTGGCCAGGTGCTCGGGCGCACCGCCGGCGGCGGCCAGCGCGGTCAGCAGGTTGGACAGCGCCTGCTCGAACTGCTCGACGACGCCGGTGCCGACGATGGCGCCGGACTTGTCGAGCGCGGTCTGCCCGGCCAGGTAGACCCGGACCGTGTCGGTGGCGCGGACCGCGTGCGAGAAGCCGGACGGCCGGCCCAGTGAGTCGGGATTGATCCGCTCCAGGCTCATGATTGCGCTCCGCTCATGATTGGACTGCTCCTCCGTCTACGTTGAGGCCCTGCCCGGTCACCGCGGCGTTGGCCACGCAGAACCGCACCGCGTCGGCCACCTCGGCGGCCTCGATCAGCCGGCCGATCGGCTGGCGCCGGGCCAGGCCGGCCCGGACGTCCTCGGCGGTGCGGCCGGTGCGTGCTGCGATTTCCTCGACGGTCCGGTCGGTCATCGGGGTGTCGACGTAGCCGGGGCAGACGGCATTGACCGTCACCCCGGTCCGGGCCAACTCGGCGGCCGCGGCCCGCACCAGGCCCAGCACGCCGTGCTTGGACGCGGTGTAGGCGGCGACCTGCGCCTCGCCACGCTTGGCCACCACCGATGCGACGACCACCACCCGGCCCCAGCCGCGTTCGGTCATCGACGGCAGCGCCCGCCGCAGGTAGCGGAAGGGTGCGGTCAGGTTCAGCTCGAGCATCCGGTCCCAGTCCTGGTTGGAGGTCTCGGCCAGCGGGCCGGCCACCCCGGCACCGGCGCTGCAGACCAGTACCTCGACCGGCCCCCAGGTCCGCTCGATCTGCTCGAACACCGCGTCGACGGCGGTGGCGTCGGTGACGTCGGCCGGCACGCTCAGGGTCGGTCCGGGCAGCCGCGCGCCGAGCTCGTCCAGGGCGGCGCCGTCGCGGCCCAGCAGCGCCAACCGGTGGCCGTCTTGCGACAGCGCCGCTGCCACCGCCGCGCCGATGCCGCGACTGGCGCCGGTGACCAGGCAGACCCGTCCGGTAGCAGCCATCCGCTACTGCCCGGTCCAGCGCGGCGGTCGGCGCTCGTTGAACGCGGCGTGGAACTCGGCGTGGTCGTCGGTGGTCATCAGCAGCGCCTGGGTCATCGCATCCAGCTCCATCGCGCCGGCCAGTGACATGTCCAGCTCCCGGGTGATCAGCGCCTTGGTCTGGGCATAGGCCAGCGCCGGACCCTCGGCCAGCCGGGTCGCGAGCCTGGCCACCGCGCCGTCCAGCTCGTCGTCGGCGACCAGCTCGCTGACCAGGCCGAAGTGGTCGGCGGTGGCCGCGTCGATGGTGTCGCCGAGCATCAGCAGCTGGGTGGCCCGGCCGGCGCCGACCATCCGGGGCAGCAGGTAGGCCGCGCCCATGTCGCCGCCGGACAGCCCGACCTTGGTGAACAGGAAGGCGAAGCGTGCCGAGCGGGTGACCACCCGGAAGTCCGAGGCCAGCGCGATCACCGACCCCGCGCCGGCCGCGACCCCCTGGATGCCGGACACGATCGGCACCGACACCTCGCGCATCGCCCGAATCAGGTCACCGGTCATCTTGGTGAAGGCCATCAGTTCGCGCGGACGCATCCGGATCAGCTCGCCGATGATCTCGTTGACGTCGCCGCCGGCGCAGAAGGCCTTGCCGGCGCCCCGGATCACCAGCACCCGGATGTCGGAACGGTAGGGCAGCTGCAGCACCAGGTCGCGCAGGTCGGCATAGCTCTCGAAGGTCAGCGGGTTCAGCTTCTCCGGCCGGTTCAAGGTGACGGTGGCGATGCCGTCGGCCACCGCGAAGTCGAAGTGCTGCCAGTCGTCGGTGAGCGGGACCGAGGCCCGGAACCGGTTCGTCATTTCAGGACCTCCTGCTCTTCGCGCGAGCGCTCATCGCGGGCTCGCTCCGCGCCTCACTCGCTGGCGCTCGCTCGATGCTCACCCGCTGCCTTCCTTGCTCTTCGCGCAAGCGCTCATCGCGGGCTCGCTCCGCGCCTCACTCGCTGGCGCTCGCTCGATGCTCACCCGCTACCTTCCTGCCGGGTCTGGGTTGCCCGCTGAACCAGCGAACGGCCGATGATGGTGCGCTGCACCTCCGAGGCTCCCTCGTAGATCCGTGGAGCCCGCACGTCGCGGTACAGCCGCTCCAGCAGGTGGCCGCGCTGCAGCGCCCGCGCGCCGTGCAGTTGCATGGCGGTGTCGACGACGTACTGGGCGCTCTCGGTGGCGAACAGCTTGGCCATCGCCGCCTGCCGGGTGAGCTGGGCCGGCGGGGCGCCTGCGTCATGCGCCGCGGCCGCGGCATAGACCAGCAACCGGCTCGCCTCCACCCGGGTGGCCATCTCGGCGAGCAGGTGGCTGACCGCCTGCTGGTCGCTGAGCGGGCCGCCGAAGGCCTGCCGCCGAGTGGTGTGGGACAGCGCTGCGTCCAGCGCCGCCTGCGCCATCCCCACCGCGAAGGCTCCGACGCTCGGCCGCAGCACGTCCAGGGTCCGCATCGCCACCTTGAAGCCGGCGTCCACCTCGCCCACCACGTCGGCCGGGCCGACCCGGACGCCGTCGAAGACCAGCCGGCCCAGCGCGTGCGGGGCCAGCATGTCCAGGTGCTCACCGGTCAGGCCGGCCGAGTCGCCGGCCACCACGAAAGCGGTTATGCCCCGGGCCCGGGCGTCCGGGGTGGTCCGGGCGAAGACGGTGTAGACGTCGGCCTCGGGGGCATTGGAGATCCAGGTCTTCTCGCCGGTCAGCCGCCAGCCGTCGCCGTCCGGCTCGGCCCGCAACCGCAACGCGGCGGCATCGGATCCGGCCTCGTCCTCCGACAGCGCGAAGGACGCCACCACGGTGCCGGCCGCCACCGGGTCCCGGTACCGGGCGGCCTGGCCTTCGGTGCCGAACAGCAGGAACGGGTAGCTGCCCAGTGCCTGCAGTGCCAGTGCGGTCTCGGCGTCGGTGCACACTTCGGCCAGCGCCTCGCGCAGCAGGCACAGCTCCATGGCGGCGGCCGAACGCCCGGTGCCGCCGAACAGCCGGGACAGCAGGCCGTGGCTACCCATCGCCGCCAGCAGCGGGCGGTTCACGCTGCCCTCGACACCCTGCTCGGCAAGCGGCACGAGTTCGGCGGCGGCGATTTCACGTACCTGCCGCAGGTAGCTGCGCTGCTCGTCGGTCAGTGCGAAGGCGGCCATTGCACTCCTGAGTTCCGCGGGGACGGGCTGGCTCTGCGGCACGTCGCGATCCGGCAAGAGCCTAGCGAAGTCGCGACGACCGTCGACGTCGCGCGATACCCATGCAACCCACAGTAACTGGCAGGCCGGGCGTCACGCGGCCTGCGGCGGCTGCTGGAGCGCCGACAGCACCGTGTCGAGCACCCGGAGCGCGCCGGCCTTGTCGAGCGGGTTGTTGCCGTTGCCGCACTTGGGCGACT
>JAVEEO010000295.1 GCA_030840415.1 Pseudonocardiales bacterium
CTACGACGCCGCCGTAGCCGGATTGGCTCCACAAGTACAGCCGCGCTACGCCCTCGGCGATGGCCTCTTGGTCCAGCTGTCGGTTGACGTCGTGCTCAGCAGTTGCCGATACCAGCAGGTCGGCACCAGCGAGGATGGCGCTGATCTTTTCGTCCTCGCTCGGGCCACCGTGATTTAGTGCGATGGCGCCGACCTGCAGGTCCGTGACGGACACCTCCACTTCCGGGTTGTGCGCGTGGATCCATTGGGCGAGTGCCAGAACCTTGTGGAAGCCGGCGAACTGCAGGCCGAGCGGGTGGCGGACCGATGTGCCTGGCTCGATGTGGTCGAAATCGGCGAGGTGCAGTGAGCCGATCCGGGCCTTGGCCATTTCCTGTACGAAGGGTGCGCCCAGGCTGCCGAGTCCGACTACGGAGACTGCGGCCGTGCGCATCGGCGCCAGTTCGGGAATGCGGATCGACAGGTCGCGTGCCGTCCACCGCAGTGCCCTGACGATCACCGGCTCGGTCTGCACGCGGATGCCGTGCTGTGGCATGGGGGCATTGCGGCCTCGCCGCGCCTTGGGCTTGATCCCAGGCGGCGGTTGTTTCCATGCGTGTCGGGCAAGGAATACCCAGCCGAGCTCGTACACGCCCTGCTCGATCTCTTCGGGCATGCAGACGCCGATTAGGGCGTATCCGGTGTGGGTGGCCGCCCAGCGGCTCAGCTCGTCGTCGGCGGCCATGACCGCGTCCCACAGCTGTTGTGCGGTTTCGGCGTATGGCGGGTCAGCGAAGTACACCCATCGACCTTCACAGCGCACCGGGTACCTGCCCGCGAGGGTTTGCTCAGGCTCGGCGAGCAGCTGCGCCCGGTTCCGATCCTGCAGTGCGAGCAGCAGTCCCTGGCCGACAGGGGGCAGCCATTCACCGGTAGACGGCGGTGGATTCAGCCACGTCATATCCTCGCGCGCGAAGCCGAGCGTCATCCGACCGCTCGCCGCCGCTGCGGCATCGACGCCGACACCCCGTTGATCGATGATGATGCCGCCCTGCTGCTGCGAGTTGAAGTAGGCGGTGACGGGCTCACCCTGAGGGTCCTCGCTTGCCCGGAGCCGCTCGCCTCCTTCCTCTACGACTGCGACCAGCTCTGGAACGCGGTGGTAGGCGATGTCTGCGCCCATATAACCCGGATGCCAGTTATCGGCGCCGCGGGCGAGCACACACAAGTTCCCACCGGGCGCCTGGTGGCGCGATAACCGCAGATCCGGGGCGTAGATGGCGAACCGTCTGTGTGGAAATCCTGCGGGATACACCACAACCAGACGCGTAGGACCATGCCCGGGCAGGTCCATGCTCGTCTGGATGACGAGCCGGTCGGCCCCTTCTCGCGGGTCCTCTAGCAGGGTGACGTCCAGATCATGGGCTGCGAAGCGCCCGATTTCCGCCTCCAGACGCCCCGGCCACCTCTCCCACCAGGGGAGGCGCCGGTGCGTCTGGTCCAGCGACCCGGAGACCGGATCGGTCATCCGACAGGACGACCCGGCGGTGGGATCGGCGGCCCTGGAGGCCCCGGCGGGTGCGGGTGATCCGGGTGGCCCGGGTGCTCAGGATGCACCGGATGATCGGGGTGGGCAGGGTGCTCGGACGTCAAGGAAGCCTCCTCAGGTTCCGGGTCCACCACTGGTCAGTGAACTCAGCAAACATTCTGCCAAGGGGGTACGACAGTTGTCGGGGAGGACACCGCGCTGGAACGGGCACATCGGCACACCGCTGTCCACGATGGCGCCTTATCCTCTGACCTCGCGGCGGCGGCTACTGGCAGCCCGCACCGTCCCATCTCGTCAGGTCGGGCTAGCAGCAGGGCACAGCGTTGCAGCCGCGGTGGTCCAGGCATGGGCTGGTAGCGCTGGCAAGCCTGAGCGGGGAAGCGTGGGGGTGGTCTCGTCTGGGAAGCGGAAGCTAGGAGCGAGTTCCAGCCAGATCGCGCGGGGAGCTCTCGGGTTCGGTGGGGTGGGTGTGCCACCACAGGCCGATGGGCAGGCAGAGCGCCACAGCGCCGTCGCCCGTCATCTGGGTCACCATGGTCGCGGCGCGGTCGGACGCCGTTTCCATGCTGACGCCTCGGTGGGACACCACTAGCAGCGTGGAGAGGCGGATCTCGTTTCGTTCGGCCGCGTCGCGCGTCACGGCGACCGCTGCTCGCTCCCAGCCGGCGACGGGTCGGATCTGGTTAGCTGGCCGTCGGTCGCCGGTGGGGTTCCAGTTGGCGAGCACAATCGCGACCCGCAGGATCAGGACGTCGACGTGGCTGAGCTCCAGCGGGTCATGTGCCCAGCGCGAATCGCAGCTATCAACGAACCTTTAGAGGCGTCGGCCGCCAGGTACACCTGCCGAGCCGACCAGATGTCGGCGGATCGGGTCATGTCACCTCCGCGGCACGCTTCATTGGCTAGAGGGCTAGCCGGTAGTGTCTAGCATACGCGTCGGGGGCACCAGAGACCCGCGAAACGGATATGGCAAGGACGGGAGGATCTGAGGGCTCACCAGCTCCCTGGGTCCACGGCACTGCCGCCGCTACCTGAACGGCTCGTGCTGGAAGGTGCGGCCGTCCCAGAAGATGACGTCCGCGTCGAGATCGCAGGTGCGCGCGACCTGTCGTGCCAGCGGTGACGGCGGGTCTGGCAGTAAGACGGCGACCCGGTCGATGATGTCGGCGTCGTGGTTGGCGATGGCCCGGTACAGCATCGCTTGCGTGATGGCGCCGAGCGCGACGACGTCATCGGAGTACGCCTTCGCCTCGATGATGAGCTTCCGGTCTCGGTCGAAGATGTCCGCTCGCCGCTCGCCGAGCGGGTACTCACGGTCCACGCGATGGTCCAGTGACGCCACGTACCGGTCGCAGAGCTCAGCTTCGACGATCTTCTCGAGCTCGGCGCGCTGGGCCGGGGCCAGTGTCGGATCGGCGAGGATGGCCTGGTCGCCGAGCAGCGACCAGTAGGCGCGATGGCACGCGAGCCGCGTGCCCTTGAGCAGCTCGTGCATCGCCCAGTACACGTCGCAGTGCCGGTAGCGGCCGCCGAGCTCGAGGAAGCACTGGTGAATCGTCCGGCTGCGTTTGCCGTCACTCGGGCGCGGCCAGCCGAGCGCGAGAACCGCCTGAGCCACTTCCTCCAGCGGTGCGTACTTGGCGTCGGTGGGCAGGCCAGGGCGGCGGAAGTAGTCCTTGTCGTACTGGATGGCGCCGGTCCATTCGAGATCGAGCACAGCCAGCAGCAGCCAGCCCGCCGGCGTCCCCTTCGTGTCTGAGTGCTGGGCCTCGAGGTAGGCGCGGGCCTCGTCCCAGGTGACGTGTCTGTCGAGGTTCTGCTCGATGTAGCGGGTTACTAGCCCGACCCTGTAGTCGGTGTTCTGGCTGTGGGCCCTGCTCGCGCTGCCGGGATACGGGACAGCCACGGCGCCTCCCTTCTTCGTCAGCGCGGTCGCGTCGGCGTGGCGGACGCTTCCGCGGATCTTCCTCGAACGGTAAACCGAACGGTTGTGCTTAGGCAGGTAGTCGATGTGGCCGGTCTAAGGCCAGGGTTCCAGTCTGCCTGGGGCGGTCCGACAGCCGAGAGGCGCCGATGCACGCACGAATACCGTTAGGTTGCGGCCACCGTGGCCGACCCGACCCAGTGTCCGGCTGTGCTGGGCACCGATCACCGCTCGCGTGGAGCCGCCAGCTGAATTATGGCCTTGGCTGCATGAACCTCGGCCGATCGCCGCAACACATCCCAGTCCCTTGCGTCCGGGTACGTGCCGAGCGCCAGCACCGCGGCGCGAGTCGCGGACAACGCGTCTCCCTCGCCGAGAGCGATGCCCGCATCGCGCAGTCGGATGAGAGCGGTCATGACCCGCTCGCGGGCCTGTGCCGGGGTGCTTGACGGCGTGACAGTCCCGGCCTTACGGCAGACCACGATGATGTCTAGCCGGTTCGGAGCCGCGGCCGCGGCCTTAGTGAGGCTGGTCGTGACCTCGGCGACCACCGGCCGGATCGCGGTCACGACGAAGTCGGCGTCAGCCAGCGAACGCATCACGGCCTCCCACCCCGATGCCTGCGACTGGTGGAAGCTGAAGGCCAGCAACCCGTCGTCGGTCAGCACCCTGGCGCACTCACGCCAGACGCCACTGACCATGTCCCGGAACTCTTCAGCTCCGGTGTTCTGCACCTCACGCTGATCTCGGGTGGTTGCCAGCGTCGGGTATCCGCGGTACGGGCCGATGCCACGCAGCCACGCGTGGAAGAAGTCCGCGAGCTCGGAGTAGTGCACGTTGTCGACGTACGGCGGATCTGTCACCACCAGCGGAACCGAACGGTCCGGGAGGTCGGTGCTACTGCCGTCACCGGTCACGATGTAGGCGCTTCCCGGCGTCCTCATGAAAGCGTCCCAGCTGGACACGATCCGCTGCCCGACCGGCGCGGACCGGTCGGTCACCGTGACTACGTGCCCGTCGCGTTCGACCAGGTCCACCGGGCCGAGCTTGTACTCGTGTGCGCGCCGCAAACGCGTCAGCGCCTCGGCGTACCCGCCCGAACCTCCGTGGGCGCCCCACGGGTTGCCCTCGACGGAGCAGCGCTCGGGACGCAGCACATGGTTGTGAAAGATCGACCGGACCGGGCCGGTGCCCTCGCCCTTGAATGAGCAGAAGTCGTTGTGGTGCTCGACCGTCTTACCGAAGGCAGCGGCCAACGCCTCCCGCTCCGGGCCGCGGCCGGGAAGATCGCGGATGGCGGCGGCGATACGGCCGAGGCTGTACAGCTGCCGGGCGTTGAAGAAGCTGGCCCAGGTCCGGTAACCCCACCGCAGCGCCTGGATCGTGTTCGCCCCGTCGTCAAGGTCTCCGTCGGGCAGGACCAACTCGTGCGGTGCGGCGTCGGCCAGCATTTTCGCGGCCAGACTGTAGAGGTCGAGGTCGAACGCGTCGATCGCGCGGTACTCGCGGCGACCGTCAGCGGTCTTGACCATCTTCGCGTACATGCGTCGCTGCGGGGCTTGTCGGCCCAGCGCTGTGATGATCTCGCTGCGGTGTCCCGCCGAGCACGTCATCACCCGGCCGCGGACCGGCCCGGTAAGGCCGAAGGGCGATTCACAATGCCCACACTGCCCCTCGGTGTCGGCCACCACATCGACCGGGCACACGGTGTGGCACACCGGGCAGGTCGCCTGCCCGGTGGGGAACCGTTTCGGATAGGCGTGCTTGGCGAACACGTACGTGGAGAACAGTTCCACCTGCTCGTCGCAGTCCGGGCAGCACGCCACCGCCACCCAGAAGTAATGCAGGACCGGCTCGCTGTCGGCGGTGACGTATAGCCCCTCGACGTCGTCGCGGCAGACGGCATCGACCTGCGCGAACAGTTGTTCCACTTTGGCGAAGTTCCATGCCTGCAATGCCTGCCGCTGGGTGAGCGTCGCGACCGGGTTGATGTCGCGCGCAACGACGCGTGCGCCGAGCTTGGCCGCCTCGACCAGCGTCGTTCCTGAACCGCCGAACGGCTCGTACAGCACGATGCCGTCCAACGCGCCACCTGGACGCGCCTCGGATGCGCCGACCGCCTCGAGCAGGACCGCCCGGAAGACCGTGCCCAGTCGTCGCGCCCACCACTTGTGAACGTAGGTCGCGGGACG
>JAVEEO010000303.1 GCA_030840415.1 Pseudonocardiales bacterium
ATCCGCAAGAGGTCGGCGATGCTCTCCTTGTAGGTCCGCAGGTAGGCGTCGAAGACACCCGCGACGAAGCAGGCGCCACGCTGATGGGGCTCGGTGGCGTTGATGAACTGCTCAGGCGTGGCGGCGCGGTCCTGGATGGCGCTCCGCAGCGCCGTGCCGCGCCCGGTGGATCTCCCGAATTCCTCCGCCAGTTCGAGAAGTCCGTGCCCTTCCTGCAGATCGCCGCGTGAACTGGCGACAGCCGCGGACACCACCTCCGGAAAGGCGAAATGATGGAACAGCGCCACCAGGTCGGCGAAGGCCTCGTGCCAGGCGAACACATCCCGATTCGTCGCCAGCGAGAAGTAGGGCCTGATGCGGTGCATCAGGGCATGCGTGACCTCGTGGGCGACGATGTCGACGGACAGGCAGGTGAACATCACCTGGCCGGGGAGGTTCGCGCCCGGTTCGCGGGAGTCGGCTCGGTAGTACCCGCACAGGACTGCCCGGCGGACCGGATCGAAGTAGGCGTTCCTGCCCTCGAAGGCATGCGGGACGATGACCAGGGCGCTCTCCTTGCGCCACCGGAAACGACGGCCGAGGAAGCGTTCGAAGCGTTCGATGACGCTCATCGCGACCGCATACACCACCTGCTGATGCGTTCGCGGATCCGCCTCCAGGGGACGCAGGCCACCGGGCCGGGCCAGGATCGCCGGATCGTTGAGATCGACGGGCCGGTACCAGACGTCGTGGGTCCCGTCGTAATCCAGGACATGGATCAGTTCGCCCACCGGGCCCGGACGGAGGTCGGCCTCGAAGCGAAGATCGATGTTCAGGCGGCGGCCGGACAGCCGGCTGGACATGGGGTCGAAGGCGTAGGCGCTCAATCTGCGACGAGCCGGCGGTGGCACTGCCGGGCTGTTGGTGGGTCTGACAGGTGTTGCGCCGGCGCCGACCATCTTGCTCCTCCGAACCGCTACGACAGAGGGCCTACCGATAGATGAGTCGCGAGACCGGCGCCAGATACAGCCGGCGGGTCAGCTTCGGTAGAGACGGCACGGCAGAACAATGGGCCCGACCGCAGCGCCTGCGGCCCGGCCCATTGCCCGATGACTAGCGGACGGTGCGGCTCCGGGTCCCGGCCCGGGACCGGCGGGCCGGCGCGGCCGCCGCCTTCTCCCGCTCCTCCTCGGCCCGCTTGACCGCGAACTCGGCCAGCGCCTCGATCAGTGACGCCACGTTCGCGGTCTCGGGCTGCACGTCCACCCGCAGGCCGAACTCGCGTGCCGTCGCCGCCGTCTGCGGACCGATGCAGGCCACCACCGTCTTGTTGTGCGGCTTGCCGGCGATGCCGACCAGGTTGCGCACGGTCGAGGACGAGGTGAAGCACACCGCCTGGAACCCGCCGGACTTGATGGCATCGCGGATCTCGGCCGCCGGCGGCGCCGCCCGCACCGTCCGGTAGGCGGTGACGTCGTCGATCTCCCAGCCGCGCTCGCGCAGCCCCTCGGCCAGCGTCTCGGTGGCGATGTCGGCCCGGGGCAGCAGCACCCGGTCGATCGGGTCCAGCACGTCGTCGTAGGGCGGGAAGTCGGCCAGCAGGCCCTCGGAGGACTGCTCGCCGGAGGGCACCAGCTCCGGCC
Organism: Pseudonocardiales bacterium; assembly: GCA_030840415.1. Taxonomy (GTDB): domain Bacteria; phylum Actinomycetota; class Actinomycetes; order Mycobacteriales; family Jatrophihabitantaceae; genus Jatrophihabitans_A. Next base: position 1,623 of record JAVEEO010000303.1, read on the forward strand.
GGATGCCGAAGGCCCGCACCGCCTCGGCAGTCTGCTCGCCCACGCAGGCGATCTTGACACCGGCGAACGCCCGGGCGTCCAGGCCGAACTCCTCGAACTTCTCCCGGACCGCCTTCACCGCGTTCGTCGAGGTGAACACGATCCACTCGTAGCGGCCGGTGACCAGGCCCTTGATCGCGCGCTCCATCTGGGTCGGCGTGCGCGGCGGCTCGACGGCGATGGTCGGCACCTCGACCGGCACCGCGCCGAAGTCGCGCAGCAGGTCGCTCATCGCGCCGGCCTGCTCCTTGGTGCGGGGCACCAGGATCTTCCAGCCGAACAGCGCCCGGGACTCCCACCAGGCCAGCTTCTCGTGGGCGGCGGCGGCCTTGCCGATGGTCAGCACCACCGCGCCGGCCATACCGGCCGCCGACAGCTCGGCCTCGGACAGGCTGCCCGCCACCGTCAACTGGGCCGTCGTGGTGCCGGCGCAGGTCACCGCCATCGGGCTGTCCGGCTTGAGCCCGGAGGCCACCAGCTGCTCGGCCACCGCGCCGACCTCGGCGGCGTCGACGGTGAGCACCAGGGTGCCGGGCGCCGCGGCCAGCTGGTCGAAATCCACCGGCCCCTGCCGCAGGTCGACCTCGGTGCGCACCGGGCCGGCCGGCACGCCGGCGTAGGTAGCGGTCGCGGCCGACACCGACAGCGCCGGGACCACCTCGAACGGTACCGGGGTCTTGGCGACCGCCAACGCCTCGCGGGTCACGGCGTCGGAGCCGAACGGATCGCCGGCCACCACCCGGGCCACCACCAGGCCGTTGCGGGCATCGGCCAGCAGCGCCTTGGCGGCATCGGCGGGTATCACCTCGGCCGGCCGGATCTCGCCGTGGATCAAGGCCCGGACGGCACCGGAAACCGAGTCGTCGACATAGGCGACCTCGGCCGCTGCCAGCACCTCGGCGGCGCGGACGGTGAGCAGTCCAGCGTCGCCCGTGCCGGTGCCCACGAAGGCCACCCTGCCGACGGACTTACGCGCTCGGGTCATTTCGAGCTCCCCATCATGATGTTCGCGCCGAGGTCGATCAGCTCAGCGGCCAACCGCTGTCCGACCTCCTCGGCAGTGTTGAGTGGACCGGCCGCCGACAACCGGACGGCGTCGCTGCCGTCGATCGCGGTGACCGAGCCACGAAGGAAAACTTCGAGCACCCCGTCCTCGCCCTCGCTGATTTCGGCGAGGGCCCCTACCGGGGCGGTGCAACCTGCCTCCAGGGCGGTGAGCAGCGACCGCTCGGCGGCCACCGCAGCCCGGGTCAGGTGGTCATCCAGCGGTGCCAGCAATGCCCGGGCGTCGGAGTCGGACTCCCGGCACTCGACGGCGAGCGCGCCCTGGGCGGCGGCCGGCAGCACCTGGATCGGGTCCAGCAGCTCGGTGATCACCTCGTGCCGCCCCAGCCGGTGCAGCCCGGCCACCGCGAGCACCACCGCGTCGAGCTGGCCCTCGGCACTGCCGACCCGGGACAGCCGGGTGTCGACGTTGCCGCGGATCGGCAGGATCTGCCAGCCCCGGTCCAGCGCGTTCAGCTGCGCGGCGCGGCGCGGTGAGCCGGTGCCGATCCGAGCCCCGGCCGGCAGTTCGAGCAGGCTCAGGCCGTCCCGCGCGCACAGCGCGTCCCGCGGGTCCTCGCGCCGCGGCACGGCGGCCAGCGCGACTCCCGGCGCCGGGGCGGTCGGCAGGTCCTTGTACGAGTGCACCGCGACGTCGATCCGGCCGTCCAGCAGCGCCTCGCGCAGCGCCGAGACGAACACCCCGGTACCGCCGATCTGCTCCAGCGGCTGCGCCGACCGGTCGCCCTCGGTGCTCACCAGCACCGTCTCGACCGGCACGTCCGGGTTGCTGCCGACGAAGGCGTCGATCACCAGCTGGGTCTGGGTACGGGCCAGCAGGCTGGCCCGGGTGCCGACCCGGATGGTGCGGGTGGCCATCATGATTCGAGCACCGTCCCGCCCTGCGTCTCGTCCGCGGCGTCGGCGTCGGCGTCGACCAGCTCGGCATTGCGCACCGCGGTGACCGACCCGGGTCGCGCCGGGTCGAGGTCGAACAGCTCGCGCAGCGCCGCCGCGTAGGAGTTGCCCTCCGGCGTGGCGGCCAGTTCCTTGACCCGGACGGTCGGGGCGTGCAGCACCTTGTCCACGGCGCGGCGGACCGCGGTGGCCAGCTCGGCGCGGACCGCTGGGTCCAGGCCGGGCAGCCGGCTGTCCAGCCGGACCAGCTCGCTGTCGACCACCTGGGCGGCCCGGGCGCGCAGCGCGGTGACGGTCGGCGCGACCGCCCGCACCTGGTGGCTGGTCAGGTAGCCGCGCAGCTCGGTGGCCACGATCGCGGCCGCGGCCGCCACCTCGGCGTCACTGACCATCGCGCCGGAGCTGCGCAGCACGTCCAGGTCGATGTAGTGCACGTCGGCCATCAGCGACACCGCCGGGTCCACGTCGCGCGGCAACGCCAGGTCGAGCACCACCAGCGGCCGGCCGGCCCGGGGCCGCACATCGGGCCCCTCGACGACCAGCCCGGTGGCACCGGTGCACGAGATCAGCACGTCGGCCTCGGCTATCTCGTCGGCGAGGAACTCCCGCGACCCGGCCCGGCCGCCCAGGCCGGCTGCCAGCCGCTGGGCCCGCTCGAGGCTGCGGTTGATCACCACCGCGTCCAGGGCGGCCCCGCCGGCCAGCCGCTGCAGCGTCGCGCCGGCCAGGGCGCCCATGGAACCGGCGCCCAGGATCAGGATCCGCTTGCCGACCAGCTCCTCGACCCCGCCGAGCAGCTCGGCCGCCTGCCGCAACGCGACCGACACCACCGATGCGCCGGCCCGGTCGATCCCGGTCTCGGTGTGCACCCGCTTGCCGACCCGCAACGCGGTCTGGCTGGCCTCGTGCAGCACCTTGCCCACCGTGCCGGCCTGGGTGCTGGTGGCGTAGGCGTTGCGCAGCTGGCCCAGGATCTGGGACTCCCCGACCACCATCGAGTCCAGGCCGGCCGCCACCTGCAGCAGGTGGTCGGCGGCGGCCTCGTCGAAGTGCACGTAGAGGTGATCGCCGAGTTCGGTGACGCCCATGCCGGCGATCCGGGCCAGCGTGGTCGAGATGTCGACGACCGCGGGGTGGAACCGGGCGACGTCGGCGTAGATCTCGATCCGGTTGCAGGTCGAGAGCACGATGACCTCGGAGATGGCTTCGCTGTGGTGCAGCTCGTCCAGCACCTTGTTCAGGCCGTCCGACGGGATGCTGGCGCGCTCCAGCACCCGGACCGGGGCAGAGTGATGTGAGAGGCCTACGACGAGCAGGGTCACCGGACCACCGCCACCTTGCCGGTCGACGGGACGGCCAAGGACTGCTCGGCACCGAGGGCACCGGCGCACTCCGGCCGGCCGGACTTGCGGTTGTCGTGGAAGGACAGGATCTGCAGCTCGGCGGCCAGGTCGACCTTGCGCACGTCGACGTGCGACGGGACGTTGAGCACCGTCGGGGCGAAGTTGAGGATCGAGGTCACGCCGGCCGACACCAGCCGGTCACAGACGTCCTGGGCCGCGGCCGCCGGCACCGCCACCACGGCGATCGCGATGCTCTCCCGCCGGACGATGTCGGCCAACTCGTCGACGTGCTGCACGGTCAGGCCATGCAGCCGGGTGCCGACCAGCGCGGGGTGGGCGTCGATCAGCGCCGCGATCCGGAAGCCGCGGGAGGCGAAGCCGGCGTAGCCGGCCAGTGCCTGGCCCAGGTGGCCGAGCCCGATGAGCGCGACGGCCCGGTTCTGGTGCAGCCCCAGCGTCTTGTTGATCTGCTCGGTCAGCACCGAGACGTCGTAGCCGACGCCGCGCACGCCGTAGGAGCCCAGGTAGGACAGGTCCTTGCGCAGCTTGGCGGAGTTCACCCCGGCCGCGGTGGCCAGCGACTCGGAGGAGACGGTGGCCACTCCGTGCTCGCCCAGCCCGATCAGCGCCCGCAGGTAGGTGGCCAGCCGGGCGACGGTTGCCTCGGGGACCGACCGCTGGTCGGTAGCCGGAACCGAGCGCTGGTCGACGGTTGCGCCGACCGCGTTCAGCTGGCCTCGCTGCGCGATCATGAGCTCCTCGAAACAACCGGTATCGGCGCGGGCCGATGCCCCCCGCATTGCAGGCAGACCGGTGTGGTATTAGGGGTAGACAGCAAGGAACCGTACGCCTTTGTGAAGGCATTCACAAAATCGCTGACCGGTGTGGTATTGAGGGTGCCGGGCCATCCTCCGACCCGGCAACTCATCGGCTGCCGACAGTCGCGAAACTGCTGCGGGACAGGCCCGAACCGGCCACCGGACCGGCTTCGGTCTCAGGGTTGTCCCGGCTCGATCTCAGCGTTGTACCGGCTCGGTCTCAGCGTTGTACCGGCTCGGGCTCAGCGATGCAGGGCAGCCCGGAATCGGCCCTCCTCCAGCCGCCAGTACCCGTGCTCGGCACCGTCGATCAGGATCACCGGCACCCGCTCGGAGTACTCGTTGGCCCGGGCCCGGTCGGCGTCGACGTCCAGCAGCAGCAGCTCGAAGCCCAGCTCGTCCGCCAGCGCCGCCAGCTGCCGCTCGGCATCGGCACACAGGTGACAGCCGTCCCGGGTGATCAGGGTGACCTGACGGTTCGCGGCGGTCATGGCATCAGCGCTCACCGGCACTGCCGGCCGCCGCCCGCAACCGCCACTTCATCACCTTGCCGGTGGAGGTGTGCGGCAGCTCGGACACCTCGAGGATCTGCTTGGGCAGCTTGAACCGCGCCAGCGAGCGGCCGGCCTGTTCGAGCAGCTCGTCCGGATCCAGCACGGTCCCGGGCTCGGCCACCACGTAGGCAAGGATCGAGTCACTGGTCTCGGTGTCGCTCACGCCGAGCACCGCCACCTCGGCGACTCCCGGCAGCTTGCCGAACACCGCCTCGACCTCGGCGGGGTAGACGTTGAAGCCGTTCACCAGCACCAGGTCGCTGCGTCGGCCCACCAGGTGGTAGTCGCCGTCGTCATCGGCCACCGCCAGGTCACCGGTGCTGAACCAGCCGTCGGCGTCCGGGCCGTCCGTGGCGTCGGGCCAGTAGCCGAGGAACAGGTTGGCCCCGCGCACCTCGAGCAGGCCGAGGTCGCCCACCTCGACCACCTCGCCGTCGGAGTCGACCAGCCGCACCTCGACCCCGGGCAAGGGCCGTCCGACCGAGCCGGGCTTCGGCTCGGCCCAGCCGACAGAGCCACCAGAGCCGTCAGGCCTCAGGTTCAGGCTGATCACCGGCGCAGCCTCGGTCAGGCCGTAGCCCTCGAACAGCGGCACCCCGATGTCGGCATAGCGCGCGACCAGCTCCGCCGGCAGCGGAGCCGAGCCGGACAGCGCGAACCGGACGCCGCTGAAACCGTCGGCAAGGTCTGGCAGGCCGGCCCAGATCGCGAACTCCAGCGGGGCGCCGACTACCACCGTGACCTGCTCGTCGCGCAGCTGGCGCAGGGTCGCCGCGGCATCGAACTTCGAGGCCAGCACCACGCCGGCGCCGAAGTACAACGCCAGTCCCAGGCCGGCGTTCAGGCCGAACACGTGGAACAGCGGCAGCGGCAGGAAGACCCGGTCGGCGGCACTGACCGGCGCCGGCCGCAGCTCACCGACCTGGCTCAGGTTGGCCAGCAGCGCGCGCATCGGCAACATGGCGCCCTTCGGACGCCCGGAGGTGCCCGAGGTGTAGAGCAGCACCGCCAACTGCTCACCGGTACGGTCCACGCCCCGCGGCGGGCCGTCGGGGGCCGCCCGGCCGGTGGCCGCCAGCTCGGCCACCGTTGGCAGCCCGTCGGCGCCGGACCGGGCGGCGATCACGATCTGGCTCAGCCGCGGATGATTCTGATAGAGCTGGCCGGCGGCAGCGACGGCGGCCACCGAGGAGGTGACCAGCATCCGCGCGCCGGAATCGGCGAGGATGTGCTCGAGCTCGGGCAGCGTGTAACCGGGATTGACCGGCACCACCACCAGGCCGGCCTGCAACGCGGCCAGGTAGACCGCGACGAACTCGGCGGAGGTCGGCGCCTGGATCGCCAGCCGGTCGCCCGGCTCCAGGCCAGCGCCGACCAGGCCGGCCGCCAGGTCGCCGGTCTGCTGGTGCAGCTGCGACCAGGTCCAGCGGGCCTCGGCGTCGATCAGCGCGATCTCGTCCGGCCGCTGGGCCGCCGCGCGCCGGACCAGCTCGCCGAAGGTGGCCGGCCGCTCGCCGGCGGCCCGGTCGTCACCGGCCAGCCAGCCGTGCGGATCGACAGTCACCAGACCTCCCCTCGGACTTCCGGTTCGCATCGCCACGGCACCGGGCCGGGCGCCCGGTCCGCTCTACAAGCTACTGACGGGTACGCCAGGACGCCAGAAATCCCCCGGAACGGACCGGCGGCACCCCGCTAACGACGCAGAGTAACCGCCAGGTACTCGTCGTGGGACGTTTCGGCAGGTAGCGTCACGGCAGGAAGCAGTAGGAAAGTTGTAATGAAAGCACGCCGTCCTGCCCGAACGCGCCCACGCCCGGTCGGCGATACCTCCACCACGAAAGCAGGGCATGGCCGAATGAGCGTCCCCGACGTGGCTGTGGGCGTTCGGGCGCTGGCCACCGAGGGGTGGGCAGAACTGACCCGGCTGGTGGCCCGCGCGGCCCTCGACCGGCTCCGCGTGATCATGGACGCCGTCGACTCGACGGTCAACCTTCCGCTGTCAACCTCCCAGCCCGCGTCCAGTGTCACCGGCGAGCTCGGTTCGTCCAACGACCCGGCGCCGGAAAGGATACCGGCGCCCCGCGACGGCGACAGCTCCGACATCGATGCCGAGCACGCCGCGACCTGGGCGCTGGTCCGCGCGGCCCAGCAGGGCGACGGCGAGGCGTTCGGCAAGCTGTACGACCAGTACGTCGACTCCGTGTTCCGGTTCGTCTACTACCGGGTCAACGACCGCGCGCTGGCCGAGGACTTCACCTCCGAGACCTTCCTGCGCGCGCTGCGCCGGATCTCCTCGATCAGCTACCAGGGCCGCGACATCGGCGCCTGGTTCATCACCATCGCCCGCAACATCATCTTCGATCACGCCAAATCGGCCCGGTACCGGCTGGAGTTGACCACCGGTGAGGTCATCGAGGGCAGGGAGGTGGAGGCCGGCCCGGAACTCGCGGTGCTGGCCAACCTGACCAACGCCCGGCTGATGGAGGCGGTGAACGACCTGGGCGAGGAGCAGAAGGAGTGCATCGTGCTCCGCTTCCTCAACGGGCTGTCGGTCGCCGAGACCGCTTCGGTGATGGGCAAGAACGACGGGGCGATCAAGGCCCTGCAGCACCGGGCCGTCAAACGGCTGGCCACCGTCCTCGGCGACGAGCTCAGGTGAGCGGGAAAAAGTGGCCGCAACCGAGTAACCGCAGCGGCCGGCTCGTCGTTGAATGCTGCGAAGCTGGCCAGCACCGCCACCCAGGCGACCGGATGCTGCGTTCGGTGAGTCTTGGGAGGTCGCGATGAGCGCGGGCAGGTTCACCACCCGGTGGGGCCGTCGGCATGCCGCCGGCCGCTCCGCCGTCGAGGCAGACCTGGTCACCCGGCTGCGCGCCCTGCCCGTGCCCACACCGGAGCCTCGCTTCAAGTCCGAGCTGCGCGCCCAACTGGTCGCCATCACCGCCCGGATCGTGTCCGAGTCGGCGAGCGCCGATGCGGACCCCGCCGGCTCAGCCGCCGTCGTTGGTTCCCGTGCCACCGGCGGCCGGGCCGTGCGTGCGCTGCGCCGGCCGGTGCTGGCCCTGGCCGGCGCCTCCACGGTGCTGGTGCTGCTGCTCGGCATGGCGGTGTGGATGTCGAACGGATCGTTGCCCGGCCAGTCCCTGTACGGCGTGAAGCGGGCGAGCGAGAACGTCCAGCTGTCGATGGCCGGCAACGACGTCGCCAAGGGCCAGGCCTACCTGGAGCTGGCCGGCAACCGGGTGCGCGAGGCCGCCAAGCTGCTCTCCCAGCCGTCGGCGATGGTGGCTTCCGGCGGCGTCAGCGCCGACGGCAAGCGGATCAGCCCGCGCACCGCGTCCCTGGTCAACGACACGCTGGCCAGTGCCGACGAAGACACCGTGCACGGCATGCAGCTGCTCGGCCGGGCCGCGGTGGCCCAGCTGTCCAAGGACCCGCTGACCAAGATGACCACCTGGTGGCCCGGGCAGAACACCCGGATGACCGAGGTCCGCAACCGGCTCCCGGCCGGCGCGCTGCGCACCCGGGCTCAGGCGTCGGTGTTGCTGCTGCAGCGGATCGCCGTCCGCACCGGCCAGCTCGCCGGCGCGATGGGGTGCCCCTGCCTGTCCCGGGCACTGGCCGACGAACTCGGGCCGGTGCCGTGCACCGGCTGCGCCGCGGTGCCCAGACCGAGCCCCGGCGGCGGTATCGGCACCACCCTGCCGGTGCCGGTGCCCGGTGTCGGGTCGACCCCGTCCGGTTCGTTGCCGAGCGTGTCGCTGCCCACCCTCGGCGGCGGACCGAGCACTTCCGGCCACGCCGCCGGCCCGCCGCTGCCCCGCCGGGCGGTGTCGGGGCTGCCGACCCCGCCGCCGCTTTCGCTGCCCTCGAGCGTGCCGTCCGGTGACTCGAGCGCCGGCGGCGGCACCCCGATCGGACCGGTCGTGCTGCCCTCGCCCGACCTGCCGGTGCCGCTGCCGTCCCAGGGTGCCGGATCGGGCCTGGCCGCCGTGCTGCCCAGCCTGCCCGCGGTACCCACCCTGCCTGGCGTCCTGGGCCGCTGACGCACTGACTACGCTCGGTGCTGCTCTTGTAGAGCAGCGTCGAAGGAGGCACGAGTGCCTGGCCGGTCCGTGGGTTCGGCGGTGCGCGAGGTCGAGGAAGCGCTGGCCGTCCCGCCCCG
>JAVEEO010000330.1 GCA_030840415.1 Pseudonocardiales bacterium
CTGGCCTTCGCGGTGCGCTGGCGGGAACTCACGCTCCGCCTGGAGATCGCGGCCGACCAGGTGGGCTATCGCATCGAGGACGGCGCGGACGCCGAGTTGGCCTTCAGCCACCACGGCACCGCCGTGACGCTGCGGGTCGGGGGACGGATCGAGCTGGCCGTCCCACCCCTCGAGGCCGGCACCGAGGCGCCCACCCAGCCGGCCGGCCGGGCACCGGGCGAGGCCTTCCGGTTCGAGCGTTAGCCGGCTTCGGCTTCAGCCTCGGTATCGGCGCCGGCCCGCCGGCCGTGGTAGCGGTGTGCCAACGACCCGGCCGTCAGCAGCGCCAGCAGGTAGATCCAGGACGCCAGCCCGAAGCCCAGCGTGACGGTGGCCAGCACCACGGCCACCACGATGCCGAAGGCGCGGGCCCAGCCGGTGTAGAGCCGGGCGTAGGCGAGTGCGCAGAACAGGTAGATCACGAAGAAGTTGCGCCCGGCCAGGCTCAGCATGGTGCCGAGGGAGAACAGGCCGGCGGTCTGCAGCCCGATGACCACCAGGCAGACCGTGACGCAAACCGCGACCGCGCGGCGCGGCGAGGAGCTGCCGGCGTGCACCCGGGCCAGCGGCCGCGGCAACAGCCCGGCGCGGGCGCTGGCCATCACCAGCCGGGAGGCGCCCCAGAACGCCCCCACCAGGTTGGCCGCGATCGCCACGATGCCCAGCACGGTGGTCGCCTGGGCCGCTCCGCTGCCGGCCGCCTGCTCGACCATGTCGCCGACCGGCGCTCCGGACAGCCCCGGGTCGGTGGCCGGCAGCTGGGCCTGCAGGCCGATGGCGAGCAGGATGTACATCGCGGTGACGATCACGAAGCTGAGCACCAGCACCCGCGGGAAGTCACGCTGCGGGTTGCGGTACTCCTCGGTGGTGAAGGAGATCACCTCCCACCCGGTGAAGGCGAAGAACACCGTGCCGACGGTGGCCGCGACCGTGAACAGCTGCGAGGTGTCGGTCGGGACGTGCACGCTCACCGGCGTCACCGGGTTGCGCAGGGCCAGCAGCGCGGCACAGAGCAGGCCGATGGTCAGCATCAGCGCCAGCGCGGTCTGCAGCCGCCCGGACAGCCGGACTCCGATCGCCACCACCACCCCGGCCCCGAGTACCAGCACGGCGGCGGCCGGCCCGGACTTGATCGACAGGTCCAGGGCCCGCACCACGTAGTTGCCGCCGGTCAGCGCGATGGCGGGGATGCCCAGGCTGAAGGTGCCCAGCATCAGTACCTCGACGGCGGCGGCGGCGGTCCGCCCGAAACCGGCGTGCGCAAAGCCGGCCACCCCGCCGGCACCGGGATAGCGAGCGCCCAGCCGGGCGAACACGGCCAGCAGCGGGATGGTGACCGCGGCGGCGACTATCCAGGCGAAAGCGGCGTCGGCGCCGGCCTGCCGATAGGCGATACCCGGCAGTACCAGCGCCCCGCTGCCCACCACCACGGTGATGGCCAGCGCGGTGGCACCCGGCAGTCCCAGGTGCGCGCTGAGCCGGCCCTGTTCCTGCTGAGTGTTCTCGGCTACGGTCACACCGTTGGCAGGCAGGGCAGGCTCTGGCGCACTCATTCCGTGGGGTGCTCCTCAATAGGCAGGAAGGTCGTCACAGCCGTGACGCCGTTCTCCGGAGCGATGATATAAGTGCATCCGTCCGATCCGGCGGTCGAGCCGTGCACGGTGTCGGCTGGCAGCGCGATCCTCGTCCCGGCGCCGCAGGTGCGCCGCTGCACGGTGTCGCCGTCCAGCCAGAACACCTCCATGCCGCCCTGCAGCACGAACAGCGTCTCGTTCAGGCTGTGCCGGTGCCAGTTATGGGTCTTGCCGGCACCGTCGTGCTGGTACTCGAAACTCCCCTGGGCCGGAACGAACTGAGCCAGCCGCTCGGCCAGCGGCAGCTCGGGCTCGGTGGTGATGGTCGGCGAACCCATGGCGATACCTCCAGTGTTGTCGGCGGGCTGCTGATCTGTCAGGCGGGGTCGGCGTCGCCGCCCGAGCGGTCCGGCCGGGCGTGGGTGATCGGGCAACTGGCAGCGGGATCGAGTGGCGCGTTCTCGTCGTCGAGGAAGTACTGGCGCCACTCGACGTTGCCAGGGTCGCCGAAGCTGCCCAGCAGCGGGGTCCGGCCCACCGTGTCGTAGTTGTCCAGCCGGCGGCGGATGACCACCCGGGCCTTGTCCCCGGTCGGAGTACCGGCCTTGAGGTCGTCGAAGACGAACCGCGGCTGGAACGTGACGGTGAAATATCGGGACTGCCGGCTGCGGCGTTCGGAGTGGCGGGGCGTGTTCGCGACGACGAACAGCGGGGTGGAATTGAAGGAGAATTCCCACGTCGGGTCGGCGGGATTGTCCGATATACCCGGTGGCCATTCACTGGTATCACCGGCGTGGAGTTCGGCGAGTAGTGCCCAGAAATGTTGCCGATAATCGTCGAGCGTCTGCACGTCGTCCTCAAAATCAAAAAAGCAGACCAAGGACGTGCGGGTGCCCAGGCTGCGGGCAATCTGTGTGAATTCTGTTAACGCCGCAGCCAGTGTGCTCACTCTGGACTCGCCGGCCGGGATGAAACTGTACCTGACCGTACCCTTTCGGACGGCAGTCACACCGAAAATACATGGAAACAGCGCACTATCACTGAGCATCCGCTCGGTGAACGCCGTGGCGGCGTCGTGCCGCCAGCCATCGGAAGGAATGTCGTGCGGGTGGTGCAGAAATGTGGTCCGCAGGTCGGAGGTTTCGGGCTGGCTGGTCATGGCATGCGCGTTCAATGCGAGAAAACTCCCGGTGTCAGTATCTCGGCACGGTAGCTGCGGGCGCGATCAGGAAACGTATGCATGAAGTTATAGCCGAGATGCCCGCTCGGTCATGTTATTAGCTAGGCGAATTCGGTACGAGGACGTCATTCGCGCTGAAGTATGGCCCACCGTGCGAGGGAAGTAAAGCTTATACGACCCTGGGCGTGACTGCGCCTATGTCTGCCTCGCCGGCGACGCCGTGACAGATTTGTCCGGATCAAGCCAAATAGGATGGTAGCGCTCCATACGGTGTGATCGCGGTTCGCGGGCCAGGCGCCCGGTGGAGCTGCGCGACCGGCGGGCGCTGCCTCGCGGCGCCCGGTCGGCCCCTGGTGCCCCGGCTCCCGGGCGCACTACGGTGGGTTCCTCTCGTCGCCCAGGCCCGACCACCGAACGGGAGGATGCATGACGTCTCGCCCCCAGGCGCAGCGCGCCGGAACCGAAAACCCCGGGCCGCCGGCCCGGACCGTCGCGGTGCTGGGTACCGGCACCATGGGAGCCGGCATGGCGCGGTCGTTGCTGCGCAACGGCTTCGCGGTGCGCGCCTGGAACCGCACCCCTAGCAGGGCGCAGCCGCTGGCCGCGGACGGCGCCGCGGTCACCGGCTCGCCGGCCGAGGCGGTGACCGGCGCCGACGTGGTGATCACCATGGTCTACGACGGCGAGGCAGTACTGCAGGTGATGACCGAGGCGGCTGCGGCCTGCTCGCCGGCGGCGGTCTGGCTCCAGTCGGCCACCATCGGCCTGGCCGCCACCGCACAGGCCACCGCGCTGGCCGAGGCCGCCGCGCTGCCGATGCTCGACGCGCCCGCGCTGGGCACCAGGGAGCCTGCCGAGCAGGGAAAGCTGGTGATGCTCATCGGTGGCCCGCGTTCATTGCAGTCGCGGGTGCAGCCGGTGCTGGACGCGATGAGCACCCGCACGGTGTGGGCCGGCGACCTGCCCGGGCAGGGCATGGCGCTGAAGCTGGCTTGCAATGCCTGGATCGCCAGTATCACGGCGGCCACGGCACAGTCGCTGACGCTGGCCTCGGGGTTGGCGGTCGATCCGCAACTGTTCCTGGAGGCCATCTCGGGCGGCCCGTCCGACTGCGCCTACGCCCACCACAAGGGCGCCCAGATGCTGGCCGGTGACTTCACCCCGTCGTTCGGGCTGGACGGCGCGAGCAAGGACGTGCAGCTGATCACCGAGGCTGCCGCCCGGGCCGGCGCCGACACCACGCTGCTGGCCGCCCTCGGCGAGCTCTACCGTGCGGCCAGTGCCCAGGGCTACGGCAAGCAGGACATCGCGGCGGTGATCCGCGCCTTCGACCGCGGTCTGGTCGGCGGCCCGAGCTGACGGCGGCGTCAGGCAGTGCCGTCTGGTGCCGATTGGTGCCGTCTGGTGCCGTCTGAGGACCCGGCGACCAGAATGAACTGCAGGAACGGCGCCCGGATGGTGTTCGGGCCCGCAGAACCGAGGAAGGGAGCTGACGTGCCCGATCAGGAGTTCGGCATCGAAGTACCGGAGGCGGACCGATTGGAGCAGTTGCGGGAGGCGGGACCCGCCCACCCGGCAGAGGACGGTGGCCAGGACCAGCCGGCACTCGTCGATGCCGGCACCGCCAACCCTGCCGACGTGCTCGAGCAGCACATCGAGATCCCGGCCGATGAGGAAGAGGACCGGTAGGGCACCGCCCCGTCATCCGATCCGCAGCACGACCTTGCCCAGCGGGTGCCCGGACTCGACCGCGGCGATGGCCGCCGGCGCCTGCTCGAACTTCACGATGCTGACGTGCGGGTCCAGTACCCCCTCGGCCGCCAGTCGGGCCACCTCGGCGAGCACCCTGGTGCCCCGGTCGCGGCGAATCATCGCGCCGCCGAAGCGGGCGACGTCCGGACTGGCCGCGCTGATCAGCCTGGCCGGGTCGGTCACCATGCCTGCCACGGCCGCCAGTGCCGGCTTGCCGACCAGGTCGAAGATCGCGTCCACCCCGTCGGGCAGCACCTGGCGCAGCCGCTCGGCCTCGCCGTCGCCGTACGGGATCAGCGTCGCACCCAGCGACTCGACCAGATCCCGCTTGGCCTCGCTGGCGGTGCCGAACACCCGGACGCCGGCGTGCCGGGCAAGCTGGGCGGCTGCCACCCCGACCCCGCCGCCGATGCCGGTGATCAGCAGGCTCTGCCCGCCGGTCAGGCCCAACTGGGTGAGCCCGTCGTAGGCGGTGGCAGCGGCCACCGGCAGTGCGGCGGCCTCGACGAAGCCGATCCCGGCCGGCTTGGCCACCACTGAGTCGCCGGTGACGACGGTGTACTCCGAGAACGCTCCATGGCCGGGCGCCGGCCAGCCGAGCACCTCGTCCCCGAGGGAGAATCCCTCGACCCCGGCGCCGAGTTCGGCGACGACACCGGCCACCTCGCTGCCGAACTCGGAGGGCAGCTGCCGGCTCTGGAACCCCTTGAACATGCCGCTGCGAACCTTGTGATCCACCGGGTTCACCCCGGCGGCCCGCACCTGGACGAGGATCTCACCGGGCCCCGGTCGGGGCCGGTCCACCTCGGCGAACTCCTGGGTGTCGGGACCGCCATAGTCCCGGAACCGAAAGACCTTGGGCACGAGTGGCACCTTTCGACAGCGACGGTGTTGCGGACTGCAGGGCGCAACCGGCTGCCGGGCCGGAAATATTCCACCGCCGCCACCACCGGTTCCGACACCTCGGCCGGGTCGGCTGCAGACACCTCGGGCGGTTCGCGCGGTGTCTAGTGCGTCTGGACGTTCTGTCTGGCTGGAGGCCGTCGCGCGTTCCGGCCCGCGCCGCTGGGCTAGCATGAAGACCGCTCGAACCAGAGCGTGAGATGGCCCCGCGGCCCGCGCTCGGCATTGCACCGAGAGGTTCTCTCGACGAGCGCGTCGCGGTCCTTGCGTGAGGATGGCGCCGATGCCGCTCCCACTGTCAGATCCCCGCTACTGCCCGACACAGGCTTCGCGATGAGGCTGCCCGAAGCACGCGGGCCGCTGACCGAGGAACTGCTCGGCGCGCTGCGCCGGCCGGCCGGCGCTCAGCGGCTGTTCGGCGCCGGCATGGCTCTGGACACGCCGGCTGCCGCACTGTCCGACGAGGACCTGCAACTGGGCCTGTGGATCGGTTACGAGCTGCACTACGCCGGCTTCGACGACGCCGCCCCCGGCTGGGAGTGGGACCCGGAGCTGATGTCGTGGACCCGGGCCCTGGAGGACCGGTTCGCCACCGCGTTGCGCGACTGCGTGCCGGTCCCCGCGCTGCCCGGTCTCCGGCCGGGTGAGCCGATCGCCGATCGGCTCGCGACGTTGGTCGAGGCCGACACCGGGCCGCAGCTGTCGCGCTACCTGCAATCGGCCGCGTCCGTCGAGGAATTCCGCGAGTTCGTCACGCATCGCTCGATCTACCACTTGAAGGAGGCCGATCCGCACAGCTGGGCGATCCCCCGGTTGCGCGGCAGGGCCAAGGCGGCACTGACCGAGATTCAGTTCGACGAGTACGGCGCGGGCTCCGTGTCGCGGATGCACTCGGAGCTGTTCCGCGCGACCATGCGCGGCCTGGGCCTCGACGACGACTACGGCCACTACCTGGACCGGGTGCCCGGTGAGACGTTGGCGATCAGCAACCTGATGTCCTACTTCGGCTTGCACCGGGAGCACCGCGGCGCGCTGGTCGGGCATCTGGCTGCCTTCGAAATGACCTCGTCGACGCCGAATCGTCGCTATGGCAAGGGATTGCGCCGGCTCGGCGGCGACACCACGGCAACCCGGTTCTACGACGAGCACGTGACCGCCGATGCGCTGCACGAGCAGTTGGCCGTGCACGACCTGTGCGGCTCGCTGGTTGCCGACGAGCCGGAGCTGGCCGATGACGTGCTGTATGGCGCCGCCTGCGCCCTGCACCTGGACAACCTGTTCGCAACCCGTCTGATGGACTGCTGGACGGCCGGACGGTCCTCGCTGCGCCCCGTCGGATCGGCCGTCCTGGCCGCACCATGATGGCCCTCAACTACGTGCTGCCGAT
>JAVEEO010000351.1 GCA_030840415.1 Pseudonocardiales bacterium
TGTTGAGCAGGTCGTCGAGCATCGCGGCGGACAGGTTCGCCGGCCGCTGGTCGGCCGGTTGCGCGCCGGTGGGAGCCATTCAGACCGCCACCGGTTCGGCCAGCACCCGGCGGAACTGGATCAGGTAGAGCCCGGCTGCCCACAGGTACAGACCGGTGCCCCAGATGGTGAACGCCCAGGCGATCGGCTTGGCCACCGTGGCCAGGGTGCCGGAATGGGAGCCGATCAACAGCAGCGGAAAGGCGTACAGCAGGTTGAAGGTGGCCGCCTTGCCCAGGTAGTGCACCGGCAACCCGGTCAGCCCGCGCCTGCGCAGGGCCGGCAGGGTGGCGGCCAGTGCCAGGTCCCGGCCGATGATCAGCACCGCCAGCCAGAGCGGAATCACGTGCCGCAGCACCAGCCCGACCAGGGTGGCCAGGATGTAGAGCCGGTCGGCGACCGGGTCCAGCAGCGCGCCGAGCCGGGACTGCTGGTCGAGCTTGCGGGCCAGCACCCCGTCGGCCCAGTCAGTGATGCCGCTGAGCATCAGGATCACCAGCGCCCAGCCGTCGGCATGCGGGCCGAGCAGCAACCACAGGAACAGCGGCACGCCGAGCAGCCGGGAGAAGCTCAGCAGGTTGGGCACGGTGAGCACCACCGGCCGGGACGACGCTGCGGCGAGCTCAGAGGCCGAGGGCTGCGAACTCACGCGCACTGGCCTCCCGCCGACCTCACCGCACCCGGCCCACCGATCCGGCCGAACGGTGGCGGCCGGCGCGACCCCTTGCCCAGCAAGGCATATCCGCCCCGTAAGGCATATCCGTTCTGCGTCGGGCTGACAGGATTTGAACCTGCGACCCCCTGACCCCCAGTCAGGTGCGCTACCAAGCTGCGCTACAGCCCGCTCCACTCACAGCCATTTCTCCGGCATCGCTGCAAGCAACCGCAGCAACCTTAGCGCACGGCACCGGCGGGTCCGTGCGGCGCCATGCGGTGCCGCCGCGGGCCGTCCGGTTGCCTCCGGTGACTGGCTCAGCGGCGCTGCTGGCGTTCCCGGACCCGGACCGAGATCTCGATCGGGCTGCCCTGGAAGTCGAAGTCCTCCCGCAGCTTGCGCTCGAGGAAACGCCGGTAGCCGGCCTCCAGGAAGCCGGTGGTGAACAGCACGAACCGCGGCGGCCGGGTGTCGGCCTGGGTGGCGAACAGCACCCGGGGGTGCTTGCCGCCCCGGCCCGGCGGCGGGGTGGCGTTCACCACCTCGGTCAGCCAGCTGTTGAGCCGGCCGGTGGGGATCCGGCGGTCCCAGGACGCCAGTGAGGTGCGCAGCGCGACGGCCAGCTTGTCCACCGCCCGGCCGGTCTTGGCCGAGACGTTCACGCTGGGCGCCCACTGCACCCGCTGCAGCTCCCAGTCCGCTTCCTTCTCCAACTGCAGGCGCCGGTCCTCGTCGACCAGGTCCCACTTGTTGAAGGCGATCACCAGTGCCCGGCCGGCCTCCTCGACCATCGAGATGACCCGCTGGTCCTGCTCGGAGATCACCTCGGAGGCGTCCAGCAGGACGACCGCGACCTCGGCGGACTCGATCGCGCTGGCCGTCCGCAGGCTGGCGTAGTACTCCATGCCCGACGCGGTGCTGACCCGGCGGCGCAGGCCGGCCGTGTCGACGAACCGCCACACCTCGCCGCCGAGTTCGATCATTTCGTCCACCGGGTCGACCGTGGTGCCGGCCACCGCATCGACCACGCTGCGTTCGGTGCCGGACAGCCGGTTGAGCAGGCTGGACTTGCCGACGTTCGGGCGCCCGACCAGGGCCACCCGGCGCGGGCCACCGGCCGCCTCGCGCTCGGGCGGGGCGTCCGGCAGCTTCTCCAGGATCGCGTCCAGCAGATCGCCGGACCCGCGACCGTGCAGCCCGCTGACCGGGTAGGGCTCGCCCAGGCCCAGGGACCAGGCCTCGGCGGCGTCGGACTCACCGCGCTCGTCGTCGACCTTCGTGACGGCCAGCACCACCGGGCGGCCGGCCCGGCGCAGCGTGCGGGCCACCACCAGGTCGGTCTCGGTGGCACCGGTGCGCGAGTCGAGCACGAACAGCACCAGGTCGGCGGTGACCACGGCCTGCTCGGCCTGCCGGGACACCATCGCCTGCAGGCCGGTCGCGTCCGGCTCCCAGCCGCCGGTGTCGACCAGGGTGAACTGCCGTCCGCCCCAATATGCGTCGTAGGCGATCCGGTCGCGGGTCACCCCGGGGACGTCCTGCACCACCGCCTCGCGGCGGCCGAGGATCCGGTTGACCAGGGTGGACTTTCCGACGTTCGGGCGCCCGACGACGGCCACCACCGGCAGCACGGCGACGGCGTCCTGCTCGGCCGGGTCGGCAACGGGGTCGGTATCAGGGGTATCGGTCATGGCTCAGGCGCGATCTGCCGTGCTGACGGCCCGAAAGGCGAGTTCGACCAGCAGTTCGACGACCTCGTCGATGCCGAGGTCGGAGGTGTCGACCTCGGTGGCGCCGTCCGGTCGCCGCAGCGGGCTGGCTCCGCGGCTGGAGTCGAAGTCGTCGCGGCGGCGCAGTGACTGGCTGATCCGCGACAGATCGGCCTCTCCCAGTTCGCCGGCCCGTCGCCGGGCCCGGACGTCCTCGCGGGCGGTCAGGTACACCTTGAGCTCGGCGTCCGGCCAGACCACCGAGCCGATGTCGCGGCCTTCGGCGACGGTCGGGGCGGAGCCGATGATCAGCCGCTGCTGGGCGACCAGTTGGGCGCGGACCGCCGGGACGGCCGATACCTGCGATACCGCGGCGGTGACCGCAGCCGTCCGGATGTCCTGGTCGACGCCGCGGCCGTCGAGGGTGGTGCTGCTGTGCCACGGATCGGTGCCGACCTCGACCCGCCGGCCCGACACCTCGGCCGCGACCGCGACCGGATCGGCCGGGTCGACGCCGGCCCGCAGCACCGCGACGGTGGCGGCCCGGTACATCGCACCGGTATCCAGGTACTGGGTCCTCAGCCGCCGGGCCAACAGCCGGGCGACGGTGGACTTGCCGGTGCCCGACGGCCCGTCGAGCGCAACCACGCCCCGGAAGACGGGGGCCTCACTGAGATCGGTAGGCACGCCTGCGGTCCAGTCCTGGTCACGACAGCTGTCTGGCTTGTGCGTTCGCGAGCACTGCGCGCGAACCAGCCCGTCCGGAGGCCGGGCAGTCCCAGAGTACGGGGTCCGGGCCGGCCCGCCGTCCACCGGCAAGCGCCGCCTCGGGTGTCGCGGCCGGTCGGGCCGCCGTGCTGTGGTGAGCAGTCAGCGCGGCAGGTCGGTGCGCAGCGCCGCGGCGCCGCGGAGGTAGACGTGCCGGATGTCGCCGCGCTGCAGCTCGGTGTCGAAGTGGGCCAGCAGCCGCAACGTCCTGGGCAGCGCGCCCGGCACCGCGATCTCGCTCGCGCACATCAGCGGCACGTCGGTGAGGCCCAGCTGGCGGGCCGCGTACGCCGGAAATTCCGCCGTCAGGTCGGGTGTGGCCGTGAAGACGATCGAGATCAGCTGGTCCGGCTCGATCCGGTTGCGCGCCATCACCTCCTGGACCAGCTCGGAGGCTCCGTCCAGGATCGACTGCCGCTCGTCCCGCTCCACCTGGATCGCGCCTCGCACCGCTCGAACGCTCACCCGGTTCCCCTTCGTCAGACCGCCTTCGACTCTAGAGGTCGAGCTGCCGGTAGAGCTCCCCCAGCTCGGTGGCGGTGAGCTCGCGCACCGTGCCGGGCCGCTGGTCGCCCAGCCGGACCGGGCCGATCGCGGTCCGCACCAGCCGGTCGACCGGGTGCCCGACCGCGTCCAGCAGCCGTCGGACGATGTGGTTGCGGCCGACGTGCAGCGACACCTGGACCAGTGCCCGGCCGGCAGAGTAGTCGATCACGGTGAAGTCGTCGACGGCCACCGGACCGTCGTCGAGCTCGATGCCGGCCCGTAGCCGTCGGGCCAGCGTACGGTCCACCGGGCCGGGTACCTCGGCGATGTAGGTCTTGACCACCTCGTGCGAGGGATGGGACAGCCGGTGGGCGAGCTCGCCGTCGTTGGTGAGGATCAGCAGGCCCTCGGTGTCGACGTCCAGCCTGCCGACGTGGAACAGCCGGTCGGGAAGGTCTGCGACGAGGTCTCCCACCGTGGGACGGCCGTGCGGGTCCGACATCGCCGTCAGCACGCCACGCGGCTTGTTCATCGCCAGGTACACCTGGCCCGAGCGCAGGTTGACCCGTTTGCCGTCCACCCGTACCACCGCGGTCAGCGGGTCGACCCGGGTGCCCAGCTCGGCCACTCCCCGGCCGTCCACGCTGACCCGGCCCTCGGCGATCAGTTGCTCGCAGGCCCGCCGGGAGCCCAGGCCCGCGCTGGCCAGCACCTTCTGCAGTCGGACGCCCTCGGCGGGCGGATCAGAACTCATCGCCGTTCCATCTCATCGACAACGTTCACAGCTCATCCAGATCGAGGGTGTCCAGCTCGGGCAGCAGCGGAGCCAGCGAGGGCAGTTCGTCCACCGAGGCGATGCCCATCTTCTCCAGGAAGGTGCTGGTGGTGCGGTACAGGCCGCCACCGGTCTCGGGGTCCGATCCCACCTCGGTGATCAGTTCCCGGGCCAGCAGGGTGCGCACCACCCCGTCGACGTTGACGCCGCGGATCGCCGAGATCCGGGCCCGGGTGACCGGCTGCCGGTAGGCCACCACGGCCAGCGTCTCGAGGGCGGCCTGGCTGAGCTTGGCGCGCTGGCCATCGAGCAGGAACGCCTCCACCACCGGGGCGTAGCGGTCGCGGGTGTAGAGCCGGAACCCGGTGGCGGCCGGCCGCAGTTGCCAGCCGGCGTCACGGCTGTCCAGGTCGGCGGTGATCTCGGCCAACGCCTGTGCCACCTCGGCGGCCGGGCGTTGCACCGCCGCGGCCAACTGGCCCAGCTGGACCGGGGCGTCGGCCACGAACAGCAACGCTTCCAGCGCCGAACGCAGCGCGGCGGGATCGGTCAGGTCCAGCGCGGTCACGACGTCCCGGGTCGAGACCGCTTCAGCCTCGCCTGGGTCGGCTGAAACCTCGTCGATCGAGACGGTTTCAGCCAAGGCCTCCTCGACCAATGCCTCATCGATCGAGACGGTTTCAGCCATGGCTTCCTCGGCTGCGGCTTCCTGCGGCTGGGTCATCAGCCGTACTCCTCGTCCGGGTCGGTGCCGGGTGGCCGGACGGCGGCCGCGGGCGAATGGTGAGCGGGGTCAGTCGGCTGCTCCGGCTCGGCGGGATCACGGGCGCCGCCGATCCAACGGACCCGCAGCTCGGCCAGCGCCTCGGCCTGCTCGAAGCCCACCGCGCCGTCGCGGTAGAGCTCGAGCAGTCCGAGGAAGCGTGCCACCACCTCCAGGGTGGAGCCGCAGTCGGCGACCAGCGATCGGAAGGTGGCCGACCCGGTGCGGGCCAGCCGCTCGGCCAGCGCCGCCATGTGCTCGCGGACGCTGACCCGCGGAGCATGGATGTGGTCCACCCCGACCACCGGAACCGGCCGGGGCCGCAGCGCGGCGGCCGCGATCGCCGCGAACTGGTGCCGGTCCACCCCGATCCGCAGTTCCGGGCTGAGCGCGGCGAACCGGGGCTCGAGCTCGGCGGTCCGGCCGAACCGGCGGCCGGCCCGGGCAGCGAGCGTGCCGAGATGCGCGGCGGCCAGCTTGTAGGCCCGGTACTGCAACAATCTGGCGAACAGCAGGTCGCGGGCCTCCAGCAGTGCCAGGTCCTCCTCGTCCTCGACGTCGGCGGCCGGCAGCAGCCGGGCCGCCTTCAGGTCGAGCAGGGTGGCGGCCACCACCAGGAACTCGGTGGCCTGGCCGAGGTCGAACTCCTCGCCGGCCGCCTTGAGGTAGCTGATGAACTCGTCGGTCACCTGGGACAGCGCGACCTCGGTGACGTCGAGCTGGCGCCGGCTGATCAGCGTCAGCAGTAGGTCGAACGGTCCCTCGAAGTTGTCCAACCGAACGCTGAAGCGCTGCGGGCCGCCACCGGCCGGGGCCTCGGGCTCGGCCGGCAGGTCCCACTCCTCCGGCAGGTCCTCCAGCACCAGGTCGTCCGGCGGTGTTGGGCTCACGGGCGCGACAGGACCTCCATCGCCAGCTCCCGGTAGGCCACCGCACCGTTGGAGGTGGGTGCCCAGGTGGTGATCGGCTCGCCGGCCACGGTGGTTTCGGGGAACCGGACGGTCCGCGAGATCACCGTGTCGAACACTTTGTCACCGAAGGCCTCCAGCACCCGGCTGTAGACCTCGCGGCTGTGCAGGGTGCGACCGTCGTACATGGTTGCCAGGATTCCCTCCAGCCGCAGTTTCGGGTTCAGCCGCTGCTGCACCTTCTCGATGGTGTCGATCAGCAGCGCCACCCCGCGCAGGCTGAAGAACTCGCACTCCAGCGGAACGATCACCCCGTCGGCGGCGGTCAGCGCGTTGACGGTCAGCAGTCCCAGCGAGGGCTGGCAGTCGATCAGCACGAAGTCGTAGTCGTTGAGCACCGGGGCCAGGGTGCGGGCCAGGGTCTGCTCCCGGGCCACCTCGTTGACCAGTTGGACCTCGGCAGCGGACAGGTCGATGTTGGACGGCAGCAGATCCATGCCGGGCACGCCGGTCTTGAGCAGCACCTCGTCGATGCCGACCGAGCGTTCCATCAGCAGGTTGTAGGTGGTGCTCTCCAGCTGGTGCGGCTGGACGCCGAGACCGACGCTCAACGCGCCCTGCG
>JAVEEO010000323.1 GCA_030840415.1 Pseudonocardiales bacterium
GCGGATCCAGCCGTCCACCAGCCGTTCGGCGGTCAGCTCCGGCTGGTTCTCGTAGCGGCTGAACAGGTTGCCGCCGGACAGCAGCACCTCGCCGTTCTCGCCGGGGCCGGCGTCGGTGCCGTCCGGACGCACGATCCGGACCCGGCTGCAGTCCAGCGGCAGGCCGGCGGTGCGACGCTCGCCGGGCTTGCGGGTGCGCGGCTCGACGGTGGTGATGGTGGCCATCTCGGTCATCCCGTACACCTGGTGCACCGGGATGTCGAAGGTGGACTCGAACCGGGAGATCAGCTCGGGGCTCAGCGGCGAGCCGCCGGCCAGGTAGCCCTTCAGGCTGCGCACCGTGGGCCGTTCGGCCCCCTCGCACAGGTGGGCCAGGTAGGCGTTGACGGTCAGCGTCCAGGTCGGTGCGAACCGGTCGACGTAGGTCCAGAACCGGGCCAGCGCCGCCTCCGGACGCACGCACACGGTCCGGCCGCCGCTCCACAGCGGGGTCAGCGTCGGGAAGGTGTGGCCGCCGGCGTGGAACATCGGGTTGACGTTGAGGAACACGTCGTCCTCGCCGGCCTCGGCCCACAGCGACAGCGACAGCGAGCCGGCCAGCAGGCTCTGGTGCGGCAGCACCACTCCCTTGGCCGCTCCGGTGGAACCGGAGGTGTAGACGATCTCGGCGTCCTGGCGGCCGCTGCGGTCCAGCGGGGTCAGCTCGCCGGCATAGCCGGCGCCCCGGGCCAGCAGGTCGGCGATCAGCGCCTGCTCGTCGTCGGCCGCCAGCCAGGGCCAGGATCCGGCCAGCTTCGCCGCGGTGGACTGGCGCCCGATCACCAGGGCGGGCCGGGCATCGGCCAGCTGGGCGTCCAGTTCGGCGGCGCCGGCCTTGGGGTTGAGGAACACCAGGGTGCGCTGGGCGGCCATCACCCCGAGCACCAGCAGCGCGGCCAGCGAGGAGTTGTGGCCGATCACCGCGACCCGGGCGCCGGGCGGTGCGCCGCGTTCGTCGAACAGCGCCGCGCAGCCCTTGGTGAAGGTGAGCACGTCGGCGAAGCTGATCACCCGGCCGTCCTCCTCGACCGGCAGCAGGTAGGGGCGGTCGCCGAACTTCTCCGCCGATCCGGCCACCAGGTCGAGCAGGTTGCGGGCCGCCGGCAGCCCGAGCTCGGCCTCGGCCGGCCCGGCAGCGGCGGCCGGCCCGGTGCGGGCGGCGCAGTCCTGCACCACCGCGCACAGCTGGCGCACCGTGGGCGTCTCGAAGATGACGTCGACGACGTCCACCCCGTAGGCCAGCTCCAGCCGGGTGACGATCTCCACGGCGGTCAGGGAGTCCATCCCGAGCTGCATCAGGTCGTCGTCCGGGCCGAGATCGGATCGCTTGAGCACCTCCGCGCAGATCGAGGTGATGCGCGATTCCAGGTCAGTGATGGTCACCGGAACTCCTTCTCCAGAGCGACCAGCCCTCAGGGGTGAGGAGTTTCGCACGGCCGGCTGCGGTCGCGGGGTATCGGCACGCTATCAGCGGGTCCCGCCGGATTGCAGCCACAATCCGTTTTGTCGTACCGGGACGCGGCTGCCCCTGGCATGCTGGCAGGCGACATCGCGGGCCTCGGCGAGCGCGTTCCAGCTCGCCCGGCAGAGCCGGTCCGCGGCACGTGCAGGTGGAGGCAGCCAGTGACCGTAGCGCCGCTCGTCAGCGACCTCGATCCGTTCGCGGCCGAGGTGATGGCCAACCCCTACCCGGTGTACGCCGAGCTGCTGGAATCCGACCAGCCGGTGTACCTGCCGCGCCGGGACATGTGGGTGGTGACCGGGCACGACGACGTCCGGGCGGCGGTGAAGGACCACGAACGGTTCTCCTCGGCCGATGGAATCGCCTACGACCGATCGAGGCTGCCGATCCTGTTCGGCGTCGACCCGCCCGACCACACCCGGCTCCGCAAGCTGATCAGCCGCGACTTCACGCCGCGGACCGTTCAGTCCTGGCGCCCGCTGGTGGAGCAGATCTGCACCGAGCTGATGGACGCCGCGATCGCCGCCGGCGAGGTCGACCTGGTGCGCGAGGTGCTGGTGCCGCTGCCGGTGCGGGTGATCGCCGCGCTGCTCGGCATTCCCGGCGACGACGTCGCGCAGTTCAAGAAGTGGTCCGAGGGCGTCATCGAGGGCTTCAACGCCAACGCCCGGTTGCGGCCCGAGACCGGGCACGGCCCGGCCGACCCGGAGGACGCCGCGCGCCGCCAGCAGGCCGCCAAGCTGGCGTTGAAGGCGGTCTCCAACATCTCGGTGTACTTCCACACCCTGCTGGACGAGCGGCGCTCGCAGCCGCTGGGCACCGACCTGATCTCGCGGCTGCTGGCCGCGAACTCCGACCACCTGCGCGACAACGAGCTGGTCTGGCTGTGCCTGGCGCTGCTGGTCGGCGGCAACGAGACCACCACCCACCTGCTGGGCAACCTCTGCATCGCGCTGCTGGAGCATCCCGACCAGCACCGGCTGGTGCGGTCCCGTCCGGAGCTGATGGGCCCGGCGATCGAGGAGACGCTGCGCTACGACCCGCCGGTGCAGAGCGTGTTCCGCAGCGCGCGGACCGACGTCGAGATCGGCTCGACGGTGATCCCGGCCGGTTCCCGGGTGCAGCTGTCCTTCGCCGCGGCCAATCGCGACCCGCGCCACTACGCCGATCCCGACCGGTTCTGGATCGAGCGGCAGACCGATTCCAGCCACCTGTCCTTCGGCAGCGGCATCCACTTCTGCATCGGTGCCCCGCTGGTTCGGATCGAGGCCGAGACGTTCCTGCGGCAGCTGTTCGAGCGCACCGAGGGGATGGAGCCGGCCGGGGAGTTCACCCGGATCAAGAGCCCGACGTTCCGGGGCATCGCGCAGCTGCCGTTGCACCTGACCCCGCGGGCGTGACGGCTCCTTCATCAGCGGCGTCGGGGGTCTTGCCGGTGTCGCTGCCGTTG
>JAVEEO010000361.1 GCA_030840415.1 Pseudonocardiales bacterium
CGGACGAGTAACGCATTTTCCCTCCAAGGAAAGGTGTTTCAGACGCCGGATAGACGCCTTACCGCGCGGTGCTGACCCAATGCCGATCAGGTGATCGATGGGTGACTTTCCTGCCCCGCCAACTGAAGCCGCAGAGCACCTCTACTGCTTCGGCCAACGTGGCCACCGCGACGACTTCGGCCCGCCCACCGAGCACCCGACGTGCGTTGTCGACGTCGGCTCCCGATTCCGCGGGTATCACAAAGCGACGTACGTGCGGATGTGCCCGCACCGCACGCGCCTTGAACTCAATCGCACCGACACTGCCGACCCGGCCGGACATGTCGACCGTTCCGGTGGCGACCACGGTGCCGCCGGCGGCCAGCCGGCCACCGGTGAAGGCGTCCACCACGCTGAGCGCGCAGGCCAGCCCGAGCGAGGGGCCGCGCAGGTCGTCGGGCAGGCTGAACCGGGCGTCGATGCCGTGGCGCAGCACCCGGCCGGCGGTGACCACCCGGATCCCCCAGGCACCGTCGGGATGCCGGGTGATGGTGACCTTCGACAGGGTTCCGGACCGCCCGGCACCGGAGCCTCGCAACACCGTCAACTCGGCCGAGTCCAGGCCGGCCAGCGCCGCCCGGAGGTGGACCGCCGTCTCGACGGTCCGGCCGTTGACGGCGATGATGATGTCCTCGCAGCGCAGGTCGACGGTGTCCTCGCGCAGCGCCTCGACGATCGCGCCCCGGCCCAGTTCGCGCACCGGTTCGCCGAGCAGCGTCGCCGCCGCCGCGGTCGCCGATTCCAGCGACCACTTCGAGTCGTCGAGTCCGGCCGCCTCGAACTCGTCGACCGGGCGCCCTCCGGTG
Organism: Pseudonocardiales bacterium; assembly: GCA_030840415.1. Lineage (GTDB taxonomy): Bacteria > Actinomycetota > Actinomycetes > Mycobacteriales > Jatrophihabitantaceae > Jatrophihabitans_A. Next base: position 846 of record JAVEEO010000361.1, read on the forward strand.
AGCCGGGACCGGGCGATGACCGAGGCCTGCGGATCGACCAGGTGGCTCAGCAGTTCCCAGGTCGAGGGCTGCAGTTCGGCCCGGTAGGACACCGCACAGACGGCGCCGACCGGCGCCGGGCGCTCGAAGCCTGGCGTGGAAAGCCGGTTGCCGTTCATCGGGATGAGCTCGTAGTCCGGGCGGACCGCCGCGACCGGCAGCCGGCCACGTCGCCGCGACGGTGCCGGGGTGCGGATCGGGGTGGGCAGCTTCCATGCGGCCTGTCCTGCGTCAAACCTCACCGGCCACCTCCTACCTGCGAGGGGCCCTGGAGAACATCGAGCCGAAGGGTGGCCGACGTGGCCAGCGATGGGGTGGGGATCGTTCCGAACGCACTGTCGGTGATCACGCGGCACCTCACTCTCTGACATCACACCGGTGGGATGTTCGAATTTCGTCACAGCGCATCAGCAGGCGGAACTCCGCCAGCTGAATCAGTACGTGGAGCAGATCGGGTCGGCCCGCCGTGGCCGTCTTCTCCGGCATCCTGCCGGGCTGTGTAGGCAAAACTTACACCGAGACCACACCTCGCGAAACCCCTTTTAGGATATGGGTGTTCCTAATTGTTACCGTCACGCCGGGTGACTTAACGACTACAAAACACCAGACGTGAAGGGCGCGTAACGTTGGGTCTAGCGAGTGCTACTGAGGGTAGCGAACGGTCGTCCGGAATCAGCGACGGAACACGCCTAGTTCCGTCCAGATCGGTTAGTCGAACCGTCATGTTCGAAAACGCCAAAACCGTCGTGCGGGGGCGGGTCAGGCCTGCTCCGGACGGCCGACCGGCCGTCCCGCCGATAGTTGACCCTGCGCTACCGGGCGACTTCGGACCGTATCGAGCACGGATTCGGGCACTGGAGCGCCTCGACTCACCGCACCAGTGCTGCGAAGCTGGCGATATGAACAGTTCAGGCTCGCGCTGGTCGCTGTGGTCGCAGGACAGCCTGCTGTCGATCGGCTCCAAGGGATCGATGCTGTCCATCGGCAGCGTCGGCTCGTTCGCGTCGATCGGCAGCGTCGGCTCGGCACTGTCGATCTGCTCGGTCGGTTCCTGGCTGTCCGCCGGGTCGGTGGTGTCGTCGCTGTCACGCTGGTCGCTGCTGTCGCACCTGTCCAGCCGAGGGGTGTTCACCGCACCGCGGCGCCCCGACCGGTCTGGCAGCAGCACCTGAGCCACCCGCCCGGGCAGCGACCAGCCCGAGCCCGGCGCGCTCAGCCGAGCCGGCGCTCGGCGACCAGTCGCCACCGGCGGGCATCCGGACCCGCGGTCTGCCACAGCGATATCCGGTCGAAGCGAACGGTCAGCGGCAGCCGCAGCCCGGCACCGGCGGCCAGCCGGAACTTGTCCGCGACCGGCAACTGGGAGTACTGCAGGCTCAGGTGCGGCTCGAAGACCGGATCGCCGGGCACCTCGAACGTCCGTCGAGCGGTCTGGAACACCTGCCGCAGCGCCGGCCCGGGCACCGCGGCCAGGTACAGCGAGCGGTGCCAGGGGTGCTCGCAGCGGGTCTCGCCAAAGCTAACCCGCACCGGTTCCAGGGACTCGGCGAGCCGGGTCAGGCCGGCCAGCACGTCGTCGTCGGGTTGCCGTCCGAGGTCGGCGAGCACCGTGAGGTGGGAGACGAAGGCAGCGGTGGCGTGCACGGCGGCCAGCCGCGCGATGAGTGCGTCGAGCCGGTCGGCGGCCGGCGGTTCGGGCTGCAACCACAGTGACAACCGGCCGATTTCCATCTCCCGCTCCCTGGTTCCACCTGCTCGGGTTCCGCGGCACGTCCCCTCGGCGGCCGGCCGATCCGCCGGCCGGCGGGGCGCCCGAATGGCTGTGGCCTGGTGAAGAGTAATTCCGCAAGAGGTTGGTTAGGTACGCCTTACCTTGCTACTCTCCCCTAGTTGTTAGGCCACCCTAATTCGGGAGGATCCGTGCTACCCACCTTCGTCGTGATGCTGCGAGAGGGAGTCGAGGCAACGCTGATCGTGGGCATCGTCGCCGCCTTCCTGTCCACCCAGGGGGCGCGGCGCGCGCTGCGCCAGATGTGGCTGGGCGTCGCAGCCGCGACCGCGCTGTGCCTGGCGGTCGGGGTGACGCTGCACGTGCTGTCCCAAGACCTGCCGCAGCGCCAGCAGGAGATGCTGGAGACCGTGGTCGGGCTGATCGCGGTGGCCATGGTCACCTACATGGTGGTGTTCATGAAGCGCCACGCCCGCAGCCTGTCCGGCACGCTGCGCCGTTCCGCCGGATCGGCACTGGCCTCCGGGTCGCAGTGGGCCCTGGTCGCCATGGGTTTCCTCGCGGTACTGCGCGAGGGCTTCGAGTCGGCGGTGTTCCTGACCGCGCTGCTCAACGCCAGTGAGAACCAGACCGCCGGGTTGACCGGTGCGATCCTCGGGCTGGCGGCGGCCGTCGGAATCGGTTACGCCATCTATCGCGGCGGCGTGAAGCTCAACCTGTCGAAGTTCTTCGCGGTCACCGGCGCGATGCTGGTGCTGGTGTCGGCGGGCCTGGTGATGACCGCCGCGCACACCGCCCACGAAGCTGGCTGGCTGCTGTTCGGCCAGGCCCAGGCGCTCGATCTCAGCGCCCTGATCCGGCCCGGCTCGGTACAGGCCTCGCTGTTCACCGGGGTCCTGGGCATCCAGCCGCGGCCGGTCGTCATCGAGGTGATCGGCTGGCTGGCGTACCTGGTACCGATGACCTGTTACCTGTTCTGGCCGCGCCGGCGCACCCCGGCCGCCCAGCCGACGGCCGCGACGTCGCTGCCGGCCAAGGCCTGATCGGTCCCCCACCCGCCACACCTGTCGTTCCCGCCGGCTCCGACCGGTCGATGCGCCGCTGCCGACCGGCGGCGGTGCCGAGCCCGAAAGGCGTTCTTCCGATGCTCCTCGTCCGCGTCGCAGGCCTGGTGGCCGGCTTCCTCACCATCGCCCTGGTGGCAACCGGATGCGGGTCCGGCTCGGCCGACGAAGCGTCCGGCTCGGCTGCCGGCGCGACCGCGGTGCGGGTCAGCCTCAGCGATGACGGCTGCCGCGCCGACCCCGCCAGCATCGCCGCCGGACCGGCGACCTTCACCATCAAGAACGAGAACGGCTCCAGCGTGTCGGAGGCCGAACTGATGAGCGGCAGCAGGATCCTGGGCGAGAAGGAAGGGCTGACGCCCGGGCTGTCCGGCTCGTTCTCCCTCGACCTGAAGCCCGGCACTTACCAGTTGTACTGCCCCAACGCCAAGACCGAGCGCAGCGACTTCGTGGTGACCGGGACGTCGGCCAGCGCCTCGTCCTCGAGCAGCGCGGCAGCCGCCGTCAACGCCGCGACCGCCGGCTACTCCGCCTACCTCAAGGACAGGGCGGCGAGCCTGGTCACGCTGACCAGCACCTTCGTGGCCGCGGTCAAGGCGGGTCAGGTGGACCGGGCCAAGGCCCTGTACGCCCGGGCCCGGGCACCGTACGAGGCGATCGAGCCGGTCGCGGAGTCCTTCGGGGACCTCGACCCGGCGATCGACGCCCGGGAGGGTGACGTACCTGCCGCCGAGTGGGGCGGCTACCACCGCATCGAGCGGCAGCTGTGGGTGGCCGGCAACACCGCCGGCATGGCCCCGGTCGCGGACAAGCTGCTTGCCGACGTCAGGACGCTGGCGACCCGGATCGCCGGCAGCAGCTTCCAGGCCGCGGACCTGGCCAACGGCGCCACCGAGCTGCTCACCGAGGTCAGCAAGTCCAAGCTCACCGGCGAGGAGGAGCGCTACTCCGGCACCGACCTCAGCGACATCGCGGCCAACCTGGCCGGTTCGCGGGCCGCCTTCGACCTGCTGGCACCGGCATTGGCCGGCAGCTCGTCCGGGATGGGGCTGGTCACCACGATTCGCAGCCGGTTCGCCCGGACGGACGCCCTGATGGCCGAGCACGCCACCGGTGGCGGCAACTACCGGCCGTACCGGCAGCTGGAGCCGGCGGCGATCCGCGAGCTGACAGTGGCGGTCGACGCACTGGCCGAGCCGCTGTCGCAACTGGCCGAGCAGGTCGTCACCATCAAGTAGCGGAGTCTTGAGGTCGATGTCAGCACATTTCTCGCGACGGGGCTTCCTCGCCGGCGCGCTCGGCAGCGCCGCGGCCGTCGGCGGCGTCGGCGTACTGGCCGGCTGCGACCCGGCCGGGCCTGCCGCGAGCCGGCCGGCAGTGGTGCCGTTCCGGGGCGCCCACCAGGCCGGCATCGCCACCCCGGCCCAGGACCGGCTGGCCTTCGCCGCCTTCGACGTCCCCGGCACCAGCCGCACCGAGCTGGTCGACCTGCTCCGGCGCTGGACGCTGGCGGCGGAGCGGATGACCCGCGGCGAACCGGTGGGCGCGGTCGACGGCAGTGAGCACTACGTGCCGGCCGACACCGGCGAGGCCACCGGCCTGGCTGCCGCCAACCTGACCCTCACGATCGGCTTCGGCCCCGGCCTGTTCGACTCCCGCTTCGGCCTGGCCGGCCGGCGCCCGGCGGCGCTGCGCGAGCTGCCCCGGTTCGCCGGGGACGAGCTCGATCCCCGGATCAGCGGTGGCGACCTCTGCATCCAGGCCTGCGCCGACGATCCGCAGGTGGCCTTCCACGCTATTCGCAACCTCAACCGGATCGGCTTCGGGGTGACGGCGATGCGGTGGTTCCAGCTGGGCTTCGGACGGACCTCCTCGACCACCCCGAGCCAGCAGACCCCGCGCAACCTGATGGGCTTCAAGGACGGCACCCGCAACGTCAACGGCGAGGTGCCGGCCGACCTGGACGCCCACGTCTGGGTCGGCCCGAATTCCGACCAGGCCTGGCTGACCGGTGGCAGCTACCTGGTGAGCCGCAAGATCCGGATGGGCATCGAGTCCTGGGACCGGGACCGGATCGGCGACCAGGAAGCTGTGTTCGGCCGCACCAAGGTGGAGGGCGCGCCGCTGACCGGCCAGCACGAGCGGGACGAGCCGGACCTGGCGGCCAGGGCCGACGGGACACCGGTCATCCCGGCGGATGCCCACATCCGGTTGGCCGCCCCCGAGTCCAACGGCGGGGTGAAGATCCTGCGTCGCGGCTACTCGTTCACCGACGGGGTGGACCCGGTCACCGGCCAGCTCGACGCGGGGTTGTTCTTCATCTGCTTCCAGTCCGATCCGGCCACCGGCTTCATCCCGGTGCAGCGCAACCTGGCCACCGATGCACTCAACGAGTACATCAAGCACACCTCGAGTGCGATCTTCGCCTGCCCGCCCGGCCCGGCGGACGGGCAGTTCTGGGGCCAGCAGCTGTTCAGCTGAGCAAGACCCCTGGCGGTCACCACGAAACGACCGAAGACCGGCCCCGTGCGGGGCCGGTCTTCGGTCGTTGGTTATCTGCTGGCCCGGACGGGCCCGACGAACCGCTAGTCGGGTCGACCCGAGGATCCGGCCGGCGTCGGCTGGGCGTCGTCCAGCCGCTCCGACTCGTCCATGATCTCGGCATCCAGTTCGCGAAGCTTGGGCGCGTACTCGCGGCCGTGGTGAGCACAGAACAGCAGCTCGCTACCGGCCGGCATCGTGACGCGCACGTAGGCCTGCGCGCCACACCGGTCGCAGCGGTCGACTGCGGTCAATGGCTCGACGGTCAAGGTGCTTGTCACCGGTCCCTCATTTTCTGCGACGTATCTCGCGGTAGAGCACAGACGGGGCCTCGATTGCTTAGAGACTTATCGTGTCTGCTCACTACATACAACCAGTTCAGGCGCGCCGTAGTTCCGTGAGTAACCCAATTGAGAGTTATTACGCGCGTAGCGAACGAGCCGAAACCTCGCTGAAACCTGGGCTGCGCGCCCCTGGGGCAGTTCGCGGGCCGGCCGGCAGGTCACAGCCCGGACGGGTGGTCCGGTCAAATCGGGCCCGGCGGCAGGTCACAGCCGGGCCATCAGGTAGGCCCGCCGGGACTCCAGCACCTCCAGCGAGGCCGAGGCGGAGGCGGGCCCCGGCACCGCCGTCCGGAGCTGGGCGTGCAGGGCCGCGTGCGGGGTATTGGTCCGCGCCGCCAGCACCGACACCAACCGGTTCACCTCCCGGCGCAGGTCGGCCGCCGCCCGCCAGTTGCCCACCGGCGCTGCGCCGGCCGTGGCGTCGGCCTCCTCGCCAGGTTGATCCCGCTGTTCCGCCTCAGGACCGCGGGAGCGGGTGGCCCGCTTGCGCAGCTCGCTGTCGCGCCGGGACAGCAACGCCGCGGTCTGCTCGGCCGACAGCAGGCCGGGCAGGCCGAGAAAGTCGTCCTCCCCCCCGTCCGGCCCGGCATCGGTACCGGCGCCGCCGGTGACCGCACGGCCACCATGCAGGACGTGGGCGAACTGGGCCTCGGCCTCCAGCGCCTGCCACTCCTGGAGCAACGCCGACTCAGCCTGCTCGGGCTGCTCGTCCGGCAGCTCGTCGACCAGTTCGAGGGACTCAGCCGGGCCGGCGGGCGGCGGCAGTACGTGATTGCGCTCGTTCTCCAGCTCCGCGGCCAGCGCCAGCAGCGGACGGACGGCCGGCAGGAACACCGTCGCGGACTCGTGCCGGGACCGGGACCGGACCACCCGGCCCACCGCCTGAGCGAAGAACAGCGGGGTGCGGTAGCTGGTCAGCCAGGCCAGGCAGGCCGCCCGCGGAACGTCGACGCCCTCGGAGACCATCCGCACACAGACCGCGATCCGGGGACCGCCGGCGCTGAACTTGGCGATCTTGGAGCTGGCCTTCGGGTCGTCGGACAGGATCAGGTACGGCTTCTCCCCGGTCACCCGCTGCACGATCGCGGCGTAGGCGCGGGCATCGTCCTGGTCGGAGGCCAGCACCAGCCCGGCGGCGTCGGGCATGCCGGACTGGCGCAGCTGGGTCAGCCGCTCGTCCATCGCGGCGATCACGTGCGGCACCCAATCGCCGCTCGGATCCAGGGCAGTACGCCAGGCGGCCTGCTCGGTGGACTTGGTGCCGGCCTCGGTCAGCGACGCCGCCACCACCTCCCCGGCGCTGTTGCGCCACCGCGACACCCCGGTATAGGCGGCGAAGACCACCGGGCGCACCACGTGGTCGCGCAGCGCGTCGGCGTAGCCGTAGCTGAAGTCGGCCGTCGAGACCAGGCCGCCGGAGCCGTCCGGCTCGTAGCGGACGAACGGGATCCGCTCGCCGACCCGGGTCCGGAACGGCGTACCGGTCAGGCAGACCCGGCGGGCGGCACCGGCGAAGGCGTGCTCGACCGCCTCCCCCCAGGACAGGCCGTCACCGGCGTGGTGGATCTCGTCCAGGATGACGAGGCTGCGCCGGGTGGTGGCGCGGGCCGCGTGCAGGCTGGGCTTGCCGGCCACCTGGGCGTAGGTGGTGACGTAGCCGTGCAGATCGGCCGGTACCGGGCCCACCGAGTTGCCCAGGTTGGGGGCCAGCGCGACCCCGAACCGCTCGGCTGCCTCGGCCCACTGCGAGCGCAGGTGGTCGGTGGGGGCCACCACGATCACCCGGTCAATCGCCCGGCGGCCCAGCAGGCCGACCGCCAGGCTGAGCGCGAAGGTGGTCTTGCCGGCGCCGGGGGTGGCGGTGAGCAGGAAGTCCTTGTGGGCCTCGGTCTCATACTTGGCCAGCGCCTCGCGCTGCCACAGGCGCAGCCGCGGACCCGTCGGGCGGCGTTCTGACACGTGACGCCCCCTTCGAACTGACCTGTGCTCGTTGTCGCCGCACGGACCGTTTCGAGGTTCCGCCTGCCCGGCCAGGCTAACCGCAGTCCGGCCGGGCAGGTGAGACCAACCCGCGCCGGTGTGAGATTGGCGGGATCGTGCTGACCGGGCGCGGCGGGCGAGGTAGCGATGTCATCACGTTGTCGGCGCCGGCGGCGTGTCACTTTGCCACCGGGCCGGCCCGGCTGGGCAGACTAGTAACCCGTGATGAGCCAGCGCAGTATCAGGACGCTGGCGTTGCGAACCGTGTCCCGGGCCTGGAACGACCGGATTCTCGGGCTGTCGGCCGAGGCGGCGTTCTGGCAGTTGCTGTCGCTGCCGTCGCTGTTCCTGGGGCTGCTGGCGGCCCTGGGCTACTTCTCCGACCTGGCCGGTCCGGGCACCGTCGACCGGGTGCAGCAGAACCTGCTGACCACCTTTTCCCGCGCGTTCAGCCCCGAGGTGGTCGACCAGTTGATCGCCCCGGTGGTGCAGCAGGTGCTGCGCGAGGGCCGCGCCGACGTCATCTCGGTGGGCTTCCTGCTTGCCCTGTGGGCCGGATCCTCGGCGACCGCCACCTTCGTCAACACCATCACGATCGCCTACGGAATGCGTGATCTGCGCGGCGCGGTGCGCAGCAGGCTGCTGGCGCTGGGCATCTACCTGGGCTCGATCGTGGTCGGGGTGATCGTGCTGCCGGCCCTGGTGCTGGGCCCGACGGTGCTGCCGAAGCTGTTCCCCGAAGGTGCCCGCCGCACCGCGGACCGGGTGATCAACGACGCCTACTGGCCGGTGGTCCTGCTGCTGCTGCTGATGGGCCTGACCAGCCTCTACCACCTGTCCCCGCCGCGCCGGCTGCCCTGGCGGCGCGGGGTACCCGGGGCGCTGCTGGCCATGGTGATCTTCCTGGCCGGGTCGGCCGGCCTGCGGTTCTACATCAACTTCATCATCGACCAGAACCACGCCTACGGGACGCTCGCGGCTCCCATCGCCGCCCTGCTGTTCTTCTTCCTGCTTGCCCTGGGAGTGCTGCTGGGCGCCGAGCTCAACGCCGAGATCGAGCAGCGCTCACCCACCACCACGGTCCGGGTGCGCGGCGCCAGCCGGGGCTGGAAGCCCTACACGCCGAGCTCGGAACTGGGCCTGCCCGGATCGGGTGCGGCCGATGGTGTCTCTGCCCCCGGCGGTGTTCCGGCCGCCGGCGATATCTCGGCCGGTGCGGGTGCCGCCGGCGGTGTTCCGGCCGCCGGTCCGGCCTCGGCGGTGCCGTCCGGGCCGGCTCAGGACGAGCCGCCGCCGGAGGGCAGCGACTCGTAGATCTCCTTGCAGCGCGAGCACACCGGCGAACCGGGCTTGGCCGCCCGGGTGACCGGGAAGACCTCGCCGCACAGCGCCTCGACCATGGTGCCGAGCACCGCGCTCTCGGCGACCTTGTTCTTGCGGACGTAGTGGAAGACCTGGTCGCGCTGGTCGGCGTCGGAGGTCTTCGGGGCATCCAGGGTCTGGGTAGTCACCCCACGATTGTGCCACCGCAGCTGGGCGCGGCGTGTTCTGATGTCGATGACCCGCGGCTCGGCCGGCTGCGGAGGATCAGCCGCGGGCGGCTGCGGATGACCGGAGGTCAGCTGGCGCTGGGCTCGGCCGCCGCCGCCCACAAACCGGCGAAATCGCAGCTCCTGCTTGGGCGGGCGGTCATTGGCGATCAGCACGGCCGACCAGGGCAGCACCAGCGAGGCAGCCACGAACCCGGCCGCGATCCAGCCGGAGATCGAAAAGGTGCTCGCGGCGCCGACGATGCACACCGCCCGAAGCGTCATCATCAGCAAGTACCGCTTGCGACGGCGATCGAACTCGTCGTCGGCATTGACCGGCGCCTCGGTGATGAGGATCGGCCGGTCGGCGGGGTTTCTCGACGGGCGCACCTGACCATCGTGCCACCGCGGCCGGTGAGGAGGGTGAAACGGCTGTCGCCCTGCG
>JAVEEO010000362.1 GCA_030840415.1 Pseudonocardiales bacterium
TCCCGCGCAGGTCGGCAGCGAGGCGGCGCGGGGGAGTGCTGAGACCGGCACCGTCGAGTCGAGTACCGGATCGAGTGCTGGCGGGTCGAGCCCGGCAGAGCCGGCCGCCCCGGCCTCCCCGCGCACCCGGACCCCCCGGCGGGCGGTCCGGCAGGCCACCGCGCCGGCGATTGCCGCCGATGCGGCGCCAGGGCCGGCGGTCGCGGCTGCTCCGCCCGCCGCGACGGCCCAGCCCGAGGCCGTCCGAGCCGATGCCGTCCAGCCCGGTATCACCCAGCCGGTGCGCCCGCGGCGCCGCCGGGCAGCCAGCCGGCCGGCCGGACCGCCGGTGCCGGTCAGCGGCAATGGGTAGCCGACGGGGCGGCCGACTGGTAACCGACAGCCAGCCGCTTTTGCCTGCAGGGTGGCCGTAGGCGTAATCTGTACAACGGCCCACGGCACGGCGGTGGGCCGTTCTGGTGGAACGGCCGGATGTCGCAGGTCAGTGGCGCACCGCCGGCACCAGTCCAGACCCGAGTCAAGATCTTTCGATGCTGTTCGACAGGAGTGAATTCGCGATGTACGCCATCGTCAAGACCGGCGGCAAGCAGTACCGGGTCGCCGTAGGTGACGTCGTGACGGTCGAGAAGCTGGACCTGGCACCGGGTGCCAGCGTCGCGCTCCCGGCCATCCTGCTGGTCGACGGCGAGGACGTCACCACCGACGCCACGGCGCTGGCCGCGGTCTCGGTCACCGGTGAGATCCTCGGCCAGGTCAAGGGCCCGAAGATCAAGATCCACAAGTTCAAGAACAAGACCGGCTACCACAAGCGCATCGGCCACCGACAGAAGCTGTCGCAGGTCAGGGTCACCGGCATCGAGAGCGGAAAGAAGTAGCCAATGGCACACAAGAAGGGCGCATCCAGCTCCCGTAACGGTCGCGACTCGCACGCCCAGCGACTGGGCGTCAAGCGCTTCGGCGGCCAGCTCGTCAAGTCCGGCGAGATCATCGTCCGCCAGCGCGGCACCAAGTTCCACCCCGGTGACCTTGTCGGCCGCGGCGACGACGACACGCTGTTCGCGCTGGCCGCGGGCAACGTGCTGTTCGGCAGCCGGCGCGGTCGCAAGACCGTGAGCATCGTCCCGGTCGAGGCCTGACCCTCGTACCAGTAATCGCTTCACCGTCGGAGCGGGCACCGGAATAGTCCGGGCCCGCTCTTGGCGTTACAGCCCTGAACGGTTGCCGTCAGCTTGCTGACAGCCTTCTGGCCAGCCGGCTAGCAGTCTCAGTGACCCGCACAGAAGAGAGACACCCCCGTGGTGAGTTTCGTGGACCGGGTGACGCTGCACGTCACCGCCGGCAATGGCGGGCACGGCTGCGCCTCGGTCCACCGGGAGAAGTTCAAGCCGCTCGGCGGCCCGGACGGCGGTAACGGCGGCCGGGGCGGCAGCGTGGTGCTGGCGGTGGACCCGCAGGTGCACACGCTGCTCGACTTCCACCACCATCCGCACCAGAAGGCGGGCAACGGCCGGCCCGGCGCGGGCAAGCACCGCAGCGGTGCCGACGGCGAGGACCTGGAGCTTGCGGTGCCCAACGGCACCGTGGTGCATGCCGCGGACGGCAGCGTGCTGGCCGACCTGACCGGTGCCGGCAGCCGGTACGTGGTGGCGCGCGGCGGCCGGGCGGGCCTGGGCAACGCAGCCCTTGCCTCCACCCGCCGCAAGGCCCCCGGCTTCGCCCTGCTCGGCGAGCCCGGCGAGGCGCTGGACGTGGTGCTGGAGCTGAAGTCGGTGGCCGAGGTCGGCCTGGTCGGCTTCCCGTCAGCGGGCAAGTCCTCGCTGATCGCGGCGCTGTCGGCGGCCCGGCCCAAGATCGCCGACTACCCGTTCACCACCCTGGTGCCCAACCTGGGCGTGGTCAGCGCCGGCGAGACCACCTTCACGGTCGCCGACGTGCCCGGGCTGATCCCCGGCGCCGCTCAGGGCAAGGGGCTGGGGCTGGACTTCCTGCGCCACGTCGAGCGGTGCGCGGTGCTGCTGCACGTGCTCGACTGCGCCACCCTGGAACCGGGCCGGGACCCGATCAGCGACCTGGACGCCATCGAGTCCGAGCTGGCCCAGTACCAGTCGGACCTGGGCGACCTGCTGGAGCGCCCCCGACTGGTGGCGCTGAACAAGGTGGACGTCCCGGAGGCCCGCGAGCTGGCCGACTTCGTCACCGACGAGCTGACCGCACGGGGTTACCGGGTGTTCGCGATCTCGGCGGTCTCGCACGCCGGCCTGCGCGAGCTGACCTTCGCCCTGGCCGAGCTGGTGGAGCAGTACCGGGCCGGCCAGGAGGCACTCGCGCCGGCCCGGATCGTGCTGAGCCCGAAGGCGGTCGATGACTCGGGCTTCACCGTCGAGCCGGACTCGGACGAGCCCGGAGCGTTCGTGGTGCGGGGCAGCAAGCCGGAGCGCTGGGTGCGCCAGACCCAGTTCGACAACGACGAGGCGGTCGGCTACCTCGCCGACCGGCTGGCCCGGCTGGGCGTCGAGGACGAGCTGGCCAAGCTAGGCGCGATGCCCGGGGCCAGCGTGACGATCCTGGACTACGTCTTCGACTTTCAGCCCACCGCCGGGATGGCCGATGAGGACTACTCGCCGACCCGCCGGGGAACCGACGACCGGCTGGACACCAGCAGCCGGCCTATCGCCGTTGACCGGCTGGCGTCGAAGATGTCCCGCCGCCAGCACCTCATCGACGAGGAGCTGCTGCTCGAGCGCGCGGTCCCCGAGCAGTTGTAGATGGCGCAGCTGTAGATGACCGGCCAGCAGCCCGGCCGGGCCGGGATCGCCGCCGCGGCGCGCACCGTCGTGAAGGTCGGCTCGTCCTCGCTGACCACCCGCGGCCGGCTGCAGGCCAG
>JAVEEO010000381.1 GCA_030840415.1 Pseudonocardiales bacterium
ACGCCATGACTGCTCACCGTCTCGATCCGGTCGACGGGCTGGCGCGCGGCCGGCTCCGGGCGGTCCGGGGCTGGCGGCTGTGGTCGGTGCCGCCGAAGGCGCTGGCCCTGATCCTGGGCGTCGAGCTGGTCACGGTGATCGCCACCGGCACCAGCGTGGCCACCAGCTACCGGCAGTGCCTGACCGCGGACGCGACGGCCCGGCTGGCGGCGTTGCTGCTGCTGGCCATCGCGTACTCCGAGATCACCTACCGGATGCAGCGGATGCGCCGCTATCTCGGCGGAGCCGTGCTGATCGGCCTGCAGTCGGTGTGGGCGTTCGCCGGAGTGCTGATCCTGCCGATCGGCTACAGCGGGGCGCTGGTGTGCGGGCTGTTCCTGGTCGCGGCGATGCGCCGGCGGCAGCAGAAGGCGGTGGTCTACCGGCTCACCTACACCGGAGCCACCGTGGTGCTCGCCACCCTGGCGGCCAAGGCGGTGACGTTGCTGATCCAGCCCCGGATCCTCGAGCTGCCACCCGGCGACCTGACCGCGGTGGCGGTGATCGCGGCCGCGCTGACCTTCTTCCTGGTCAACACCCCGCTGGTGGTCGCGGTGATCTACCTGGCCTCCGGCGCGCAGTCGCTGACCGCGCTGCTGCCGGCCAAGGAGGAGCTGGGCCTGGAGGCGGCCACCCTGGTGCTCGGCATGATGACCGCCGAGATCACCCTGCGGCTGGCCTGGCTGACTCCCACCGTCCTGATCCTGATGCTGTTGCTGCAACGCAGCTCGCTGGTCTCCCAACTCGAGGTCGCCGCCGCCACCGACTCCAAGACCGGACTGCTCAACGCCGCGGCCTGGCAGGAGCTGTCCCAGCGCGAGCTGCTGCGCGCCCAGCGGGACGGCTCGCCGTGCGCGGTCCTGCTGATGGACCTCGACCACTTCAAGCGGGTCAACGACACCGTCGGGCACCTGGCCGGCGACGCCGCCCTCAAGGCCATCGGCGACGCCCTCAAGCGCGAGCTGCGCGGCTACGACGCGGTCGCCCGGTTCGGTGGCGAGGAGTTCGTGATGCTGCTGGACGACATCGGGCTGGAGGAGGCCCGGCAGGTGGCCGAACGTACCCTGAGCCGGATCCGCAGCCTGGCCATCAACGGTGCCGGCCCCGGCGAGAAGCTCACGCTGACCGCCTCGATCGGCATGGCGGCCTACCCGCAGCACGGGCAGTCCCTCACAGAGCTGATGGAGCAGGCCGACAGCGCGCTCTACCTCGCCAAGCGCACCGGCCGGGACCGGGTCGGGCTGCCGGTCGCGCGGCCGAGCCAGCCGACCGGACTGGCGAGTGTCACGACGCAGCCGGGGACATAACGGAGCCTGCAACCGCTCACAGCCACCGCACAGCGACGCCACGCACAGTGTCTGGCATGACCTCCAACGAATACCCGCCACCGTCTTCAGCTGGCGAGAATTCGGGCCAGACCGGCAACTACGGCGGCTACTACCCGCCGGCGCCGGGCTTTCAGCCACACCCCACCGGCGACGGCGGCGACCCGGGCCGGCACGGCTTCGCCGGCCACGATCAGGGCTACCAGAACCAGCAGGAGTACCCGGCGCAGCAGACCTACCCGGGCCAGCAGACCTACCCGGGCCAGCAGACCGACCCGGGCCAACAGGCTTACCCGGGCCAGCAGACCTACCCGGGCCAGCAGGCCTACCCGGGCCAGCACAGCGGCCACCCCGGCCAGCCGGGCTACCAGCCGATCCAGCACACCCAGCAGCTGCCGCTGACCGGCGACCGGCCGGCCGAACCGGCCACTCGCCGGCCGCGGGGCAGGGCGCTGCTGATCACCGCGCTGCTGGCCGCCCTGGTCGGCGGCGGCGTCGGCGGCGGACTGGTCGCGGCGGCCGAGCACGACAACGGCAACTCGGTGCACACCGGCCTGCGGATCACCAACGACACCGGGGCCCCGGCCGCCCAGCTGAACGGCTCGATCGGCGCGGCGGCGGCCAAGATCCGGCCCAGCGTGGTGACCATCGAGGTGACCGGCTCGCAGGAGGCCGGCACCGGCTCGGGAGTGGTCATCCGGCAGGACGGCTACATCCTGACCAACGACCACGTGGTCTCGATCGGCAGCGGCACCGGCAACATCGAGGTGACGCTGGCCGACGGCCGCACGGCGGCTGCCAAGATCGTCGGACGCGACACCTCCGACGACCTGGCGGTGATCAAGGTCGAGGGTCTGAACAACCTGACCGCGGCGACCTTCGCCAAGTCCAGCTCGCTGAGCGTGGGCCAGACCGTGGTCGCGGTGGGAGCTCCGCTGGGCCTGTCGGACACCGTGACCAGCGGCATCGTCAGCAACCTGGCCCGGCCGGTGCGCGCCGGTGACCAGGACCAGGCGGTCTTCGAGGCCGTCCAGACCGACGCCGCGATCAACCCCGGCAACTCCGGCGGCCCGCTGGTCGACCTGAACGGCTCGGTGGTCGGCATCAACGCCGCCATCGCCACCGACAACTCCGGCGGCGGCCTGCAGATCCCGGGCCAGCCGGCGCAGCAGTCGGGCAACATCGGCATCGGCTTCGCCATCCCGTCGGACGAGGCCAGCCGGATCGCCAGCGAGCTGATCGCCACCGGCAAGGCCACCCACGCGGTGCTCGGCGTCGAGGTGGGCGGCACCCAGAGCAGCACCCAGACCCAGCCTGGGGTAGCGCTGCGCACGGTGACCGCCGGCGGGGCCGCGGCCAAGGCAGGCATGAAGGTCGGCGACATCATCACCGTCATCGACGGGCAGCGGGTCACCACCGCCGATTCGCTGATCGCCGCGGTCCGCAACCACGCGCCCGGCCAGCAGGTCAAGCTCAGCTACGTCCGAGGTGGCAAGACCAGCGAGGTCGAGGTCACGCTGGGCTCCTCGGACAGCTAATCCACACCGGTACCCGCCCCCGGTCCGCCTGTTACGACCCCAGGCCGGCCGGCCCCGGGCACCGTTACCGGCAGCCGGGTCGCGGCTTGATCCCCGCGCCCCGGCTGCAGCCAATCGCGGCCGCATTCTTCCGGTGACGGCCGGCGCTACCGGCGGGTAACCTCGCGAGGTGGCCACCCATCAGGTCTTCAACGTCCCCGCGCCGTGGGCCGGGGTCAACGTCTTCGACTCCGACCGCCCGCTCGTGGCGGCGGTGGCGGCGGCCGGTGCCGGTACCAATGAGCTGCGGCGGCTCAGCGAGCTCGGCCGGCTGGCCGGCAGCCCCGAGGCGCAGGACTGGGCCCGGCTGGCCAACGCCTACCCGCCGGTGCTGCGCAGCCATGACCGGTACGGCCACCGCATCGACGAGGTGGAGTTCCACCCGTCCTGGCACGAGTTGATGCGGGTCGCGGTCGGCGCCGGGCTGCACGCGGCACCGTGGGCCGATCCGAGCCCGACCACCCACCTGGCACGAGCGGCCGGCTTCTACGTCTGGGCGCAGCTCGAACAGGGGCACGGCTGCCCGATCTCGATGACCTACGCGGTGCTGCCGGCGCTGCGGCACAGCCCAGAGCTGGCGGCCCAGTACGAGCCCGGCCTGACCAGCCTGAGCTACGACTTCGGGCTGCGGACGCCCTCGGCCAAGTCCGGGCTGCTGGCCGGCATGGCGATGACCGAGAAGCAGGGCGGCTCCGACGTCCGGGCCAACACCACCCGGGCGGTCCCCAACCGCGACGGCAGCTACTCGATCACCGGCCACAAGTGGTTCTGCTCGGCCCCGATGTGCGACCTGTTCCTGGTGCTGGCTCAGGCCGAGGCAGGGCTGAGCTGCTTCCTGGTGCCCCGGGTGCTGCCCGACGGCAGCCGCAACGCCTTCGGCCTGCAGCGGCTGAAGGACAAGCTGGGCAACCGGTCCAACGCCTCGTCCGAGGTGGAGTTCGACTCGACGGTCGGCTGGCTGGTCGGTGCCGAGGGCCGGGGGGTGCGCACCATCCTGGAGATGGTCACCATGACCCGGCTGGACTGCGTGATCGGCTCGGCGGCGGTGCAGCGAGCGGCCCTGACCCAGGCGCTGCACCACATCGGCGGCCGGGACGCGTTCGGGCTGCGGCTGGCCGACCAGCCGCTGATGCAGGAGGTGACCGCCGACCTGGCAGTCGAGGCGCAGGCCGCCGCGGCACTGTTCGGCCGGCTGGCCTCGGCGGTGGACCGGGGCGAGGCGCCGCTGCTGCGGCTGGCGGTGGCGGCGGCCAAGTACTGGGTCTGCAAGCGGACCCCGACGGTGGTCGGCGAGGCGCTGGAATGCCTCGGCGGGGCCGGCTACGTCGAGGAGTCGCCGCTGCCGAGGTACTTCCGGGAATCGCCGCTGAACTCGATCTGGGAGGGCTCGGGCAACGTCATCGCACTGGACGTGGTGCGCGCCGCCGGCCGGGAACCCGAGGCGGTGCAGGCCCTGCAGGACGAGCTGGCGCTGACCGCCGGCGCCGACCACCGGCTGGACGCCGCGGTGGACGAGCTCGCCAAGCGGTTGGCCGGGCTGGGCACGGACCCGGACGCCGACGCCCGGTCGGCCCGCGCGCTGGCCGGGTTGCTGGCCCGCACGCTGCAGGCCGGCTTACTGGTGCGGGCTGCCGGCACCGACCCGGGACCGGGCGCGTCAGCGGTCGCAGAGGCGTTCCTGGCCAGCCGGCTGGGGGTCGGTGGCGATTTCGGCGGCCATGCCGGGGGCGGCCTGGGCCGGACGGCCAGCTCGGCGGTGCTCGACTACTGCGACCCGAACCGCGCTACCGGCTGACCGGCGGCGTTTCGGATTACGGCGTAGGCCAGCGGGTGGGGTCAGCCCCGCGGTTTCGCCGGGGCGTCCCCGTCGCGGGTATCGGCGTCTTCGGCCCGCTCCGCCTCGCCGATCTCGGGAGCCTCGTCCTCGGCTGCTTCGGCGTCTTCGGCGTCCTGGGCGGCCGGGGGCGTCCCGGGGCGCCGAGAGATCCGTACGGTGCCTGACTCGAGGTCGATACGACGGCCGCCGGAGGAGTCCCCGACCTCTCCGCGGGTGGACTGCAGCCGGCGCTTCTCCTCATCCAGGTGGCGCTTGCCAGGATTGAAAAGGGTGTCAATTCCCCACTCCGTCATATTTTCAGACTACGCGCCGGTTGCGGGCCGACGTAGCCTTGTACGCATGAGCATTCTGCGGCCGAAGTCCCAACTGGTCACCCCGGACACTGCCCTGCC
>JAVEEO010000385.1 GCA_030840415.1 Pseudonocardiales bacterium
GTTCCCGGGCCAGCCAGCCGACCTGACCGGACAGCCAGTAGTGCGAGTGCACCACGTCGTACCAGCCCGGTTCGTGCTGGGCCTCGGCACGCAGCACCGCCGCGGTGAAGGCACAGAGCTGGCCGGGCAGATCCTGCTTGGACAACCCCTCGAAGGGGCCGGCCGTCACGTGCCGGACGATCACCCCTGGCTCGACGGCCACTACCCGGGGCAGGTCGGAGGAGGTGGCCCGGGTGAAGATCTCGACCGCCACCCCGGAGTCGGCCAGCCGGCGGGCAGTCTCGAGGACGTAGACGTTCATGCCGCCGGCGTCGCCGCCACCGGGCTGCTCCAGCGGCGAGGTGTGCACGCTGAGGGTGGCTATCCGCTTCGGCAGTGTGCCGTGCCTACTGATCCGCGCTGACATCTCGCGTCGCACGCCCTGTCGCACATCGCCCCCTGGTTCGCCTGCCCTGGTTCTGCCTGCTGACCACAACGCCGAACCGGCCCCGATCATGCCGCACCGCCGCGAATCGGTGAGAATGCAGGTCATGGCACCCTCGCGCGGACTGGCAGTCGTGACCGGAGCGTCCAGCGGAATCGGGGCGGCAACGGCCCGCCAGCTCGCCGCGGCCGGCTTCACCGTGTGGGCGTGCGCCCGGCGCGCCGACCGGCTCGCCGAGGTCGCCGCCACCAGCCCGGCGATCACGCCGGTCGTCCTGGACGTCACCTCGGCGGACTCGGTCGCCGAACTGGCCGCCCGGGTGAACGCCGAGCCGGACGGCCTGGCGCTGCTGGTCAACAACGCCGGCGGGGCGATCGGGCTGGAACCGGTCGCCGAGGCCGACCCGGCCGACTGGCTGGCGATGTTCCAGACCAACGTGCTGGGTGCGATGCGGCTCACCCAGGCCCTGCTGCCGGCGCTGGAGTCGGGAACCGGCGGGCACATCGTGCTGACCGGCTCGATCGCCGGCCACTCGGTCTACGAGGGCGGCGCCGGCTACTCGGCGGCCAAGTACGCCGCCCGGGCGATGATGGAGACCCTGCGCCTGGAACTCAACGGCCGGCCGATCCGGGTGTCGGAGATCGCCCCGGGCCTGGTGGCCACCGATGAGTTCTCGCTGGTGCGCTTCCGGGGCGACGCCGAGCGGGCCGCCGCGGTGTACGAAGGGGTGTCCGAGCCGCTGACCGCCGACGACGTGGCCGACGTGATCACCTTCGTGGCCACCCGGCCGGCCCACGTCAACATCGACCTGGCGGTGGTGAAGCCGCTGGCCCAGGCCGCGCCGCACAAGCTGCACCGCCACCGCTGACGCCCGGCCGGAACCCCGGGTCAGCGGGTGATGCTCTCCACCCGGTCGCGTCCGGCGGACTTGGCCGCGTACAGCGCGCTGTCGGCCACGTGCAGCAGCGCCTCGACGTCGGCACCGGCGTCGGGGTAGAGCGCCAGGCCGATCGAGGCGGAGAAGCCGCCGAGCGGCACCGCCGGCGCGTCCGGGCTGAACACCTCCAGCTCGCGGACCCGGTTCAGGATCCGGTGGCTGATGCCCCGGGCGGTCTCCAGGTCCACCTCGGGCAGCACCGCGACGAACTCCTCGCCACCGAAGCGTCCGATGCTGTCGTACTGGCGCAGCTCGGCGGTCAGCCCCTCGGCCACCGCGATCAGGACGGCATCGCCGACCAGGTGGCCGTGGGTGTCGTTGACCTCTTTGAACCGGTCCATGTCGATGATCATCAATGCGACGGTGTACCGATCGCGGGCGGCGTGCGCGATCTCCTTCTGGGCGATCTGGCGCCAGGCCACCGCATTGAGCAGGCCGGTCTTGGGATCGGTGGTGGCGGCCACCTCGAGCTGCTTGATCAGCGCGCCGCGCTGCAGCACCACCAGCGGAATGATGCTGAGCACCGTCAGCCACGGGGTGTAGACCACCGTCAGGCCGGTCATGCCGCCCAGGCAGAGAGTGGCCACCTCGAGCGCGTTCTCCTCGGCGGTACCGAACAGGGCGCGGACCGGCAGCGGCCGGGCGGCCAGGAAGATCGCGCCGGCGATCATCGAGGTGTTGACCGCCGTGTAGATCACCATCGCCAACAGCACCATCGCGGCCGCGCCGGCGCCGCCGGACAGGTGGTCCAGCGGTCCCGCACTCAGGTGCACGATCGCCGAGCCGGTGAGGCAGGAGAGCACGACGGTGGCCGCGGTGAACACCTGGCGATAGGGATGGATGCCGGCACGCAGCCGCAGCACCGCCATGAACACCGAGACCAGCAATGCCATCACCGCGGCAAGGCCGGCCGGCAGCGCGATGACCCCGGCGAACGTCCAGACCGAGGTCATGTCGATCTGGTGGCTGTCGGCCATCCGGATCCGCATCCGCTCGATGCGTGGCGAGATCTGCTGGAACGCCGCGAGCAGCACCGCCAGCACCCCGAACCTGATCAGTTCGGAGCGGGTGACGGTCTCGCTCAGCAGGGCTGCGACCATCCACAGCCCGGCTCCGAGCTCGGCGAGCAGCAGGTACCGGATGAGGTCATTGGGCAGCGACCACAGCTCCCAGGAGCGAGGCGCCCGCCTGCGCCCGTTCGCCTCGGGCGCCCCCGCCACGTTCATACTGCTGTGCTCCAGACCCTCGCAGTGCCAGAGCCCTTTACAGTAACGGCTCAGTCGCGGTGTGTCACCGTCCGGGAGTGCCCCTTCCGGGGGAAGCGTGACAGAGAGCGACCGGTCTACGTAATATCTGTGACGACATCGCCGCGATAGCGCACAACGGCCAAGCTTGCAACTCAGCTTCTGCTCGTCTGAACACCTTGTGTCCGGTGCGCAACCAACAAAGCTAACATTGATGAAACATGTGGACATAGTCCACACAAGGAGGGGAACCATGGACAACCACAGTTGGTAGAGGCTGGCCCGGAGCCAGAAATACCTTCTCCCTGATCGAAGTTCACCCGACCCCGATGTGAACGAGAGACGAAAGCAGGCCCGCGTGAACAACCACAGCTGGTAGCCCGCAGCACCCTTCGCCGCCCGTCCAACACCGAACGGAAAAGGTGCAATGAACAACCACAGCTGGTAACTGGCCGATACGCGACCCGCCGAAGTCGCGGCCCTTCGATCAGCTCTGCCGACTGATCCTTGTCCACAACACGGTGAACCACACCGCGAGTACCGCCGCCGCCGCACCGGCAAGGCCCACCGCCGATGCGGCTCCGAACCGGCTGGCGACCATTCCGCCCAGCAGGATGCCCACGCCCTGGACGGCAAGCAGTCCCGAAGCCGCGACTCCGATGGCCTGTGCCCGTCGGTTGTCCGGCACGGCGCGGACGTACTCGGTCACCACCTGCACCTGGTAGGCCGCGGCGGCACCGCTGATCCCCCAGAGCACGATGGACACCACGATGCCCGGCCGGAGCCAGCACACCACCAGCGGCAGTCCGCCGACCACCGCGAGGGCCGTCATCCAGGTCGATCTCGATTCGCTGGGCACCAGTCGCAGGAACAGGTAGGTGCCGAGCGCGGTGCCGGCGGGACCGGCCGCCATCAGCAGCCCGATGCCGGCCGAACCGGCTCCGAGCGAGTGGGCGTAGGGCGGGGCGACGCCCTCGGGGACCACGTACAACCCCAGCAGCCAGGAGAAGGCGAGCAGGGTGCGCAGCCTCGGGTGGCCGGCGACCAGTCTGGCCCCGGCGGTGATCGAGGCCAG
>JAVEEO010000413.1 GCA_030840415.1 Pseudonocardiales bacterium
GAGTCGAAGCCCAGCTCAGCCGCCACGGCCTCCGGGTCCAGGCCCAGCGAGGAACCGGCGAGCGCGCCGGATCCGTACGGGCTGACCGCGGCCCGGACGTCCCAGTCGCGCAGCCGGTCCACATCGCGCAGCATCGCCCAGCCGTGGGCCAGCAGCGAGTGCGACAGCAGGATCGGCTGGGCGTGCTGCAGGTGGGTGCGCCCGGGCATCGCCACCCCCAGGTGCCGCCGGGCCTGGCCGGCCAGGGCCGCCACCAGCTCGCACACCCCGGCGGCCAGCTCCCGGGCCTGCTCGCGCAGGTACATCCGGATCAGGGTGGCGATCTGGTCGTTGCGCGAGCGGCCGGCCCGCAACCGGCCGCCGAGATCGGCGCCGGCCCGCTCCAGCAACCCACGTTCCAGGGCGCTGTGCACGTCCTCGTCGTCCGGGCCGGGCCGGAACGCCCCGGACCGGACGTCGGCGTCGAGGGAGTCCAGTGCGGCCAGCATGCCGGCCAGCTGGACCGAGGTCAGCAAACCGGCCCGGTGCAGCACCCGGGCATGGGCCCGGGAGCCGGCCAGGTCATGCCCGGCCAGCCGCCAGTCGAAGTGGGTGGACAGCGACAGCGCCGCCAGCGCCCGGGCCGGGCCGCCGGCGAACCGGCCGCCCCACAACTTGCCGTCCGCCGGCGGGCCGCTCTCCTCCCGCTCGGAGTCGGTCACTTGCCCAGACGCTGCTGCCGCCGCGCCGCGATCCGGCTCGGCAGCCCCCACAGCTGGACGAAGCCCTTTGCCAGGCTCTGGTCGAAGGTGTCGCCGGTGTCGTAGGTGGCCAGGTCGAAGTCGTACAGCGAGCCCTCGCCACGCCGGCCGGTCGGCACCGCCCGGCCGCCGTGCAGGCGCAGCCGGATGTCGCCGGTGACGTAGCGCTGCGAGGAGTCGACGAAGTCGTCCAGGGCCTCGCGCAACGGCGAGAACCAGAGGCCGTCGTAGACCAGCTCGGTCCAGCGCTGCTCGACGGAGAACTTGAACCGCCGCAGGTCCCGTTCGACCGTCAGGTCCTCCAACTCCTGGTGCGCGGTGATCAGCGCGATCGCGCCGGGCGCCTCGTACACCTCGCGGCTCTTGATGCCGACCAGCCGGTCCTCGACCATGTCCAGCCGGCCGACACCCTGGGCGCCGGCCCGCTCGTTGAGCTGCAGGATCGCCTCCAGCACGCTCACCGACTTTCCGTCCACCGCGGTCGGAACGCCGTTTTCGAAGCTGATCAGCACCTCGTCCGCTTCCCGGGGGGCGGACGGATCGGCGGTGTAGGAGTAGACGTCCTCGATCGGGGCGTTCCACGGGTCCTCGAGCATGCCGGTCTCCACCGCGCGTCCCCAGAAGTTCTGGTCGACCGAGTAGGGCGAGCGCTTGGACTGGTCGATCGGCAGGCCGCGGTCCTCGGCGAACTGGATGGCCTTGTCGCGGGTCATGCCGCTGTCGCGCACCGGGGCGATCACCTTCAGGTCAGGGGCGATCGCACCGATGCCGACCTCGAAGCGGACCTGGTCGTTGCCCTTGCCGGTGCAACCGTGTGCCACGGTGTCCGCGCCGTACTGCTGGGCGGCCAGCGCCAGGTGCTTGGCGATCACCGGCCGCGACAGCGCCGAGACCAGCGGATAGCGTTCCAGGTACAGGGCATTGGCGCGCAGGGCGGGCAGGCAGTACTCCTCGGCGAACTCGGTCTTGAGGTCCAGCACCACCGACTCGACCGCGCCGCAGTCCAGCGCGCGCTGCCGGATCTGGTCCATGTCCTCGCCGCCCTGCCCGACGTCGGCCGCCACGCAGATCACCTCCGCGCCGGTCTCGGCGCCGATCCAGCCGATCGCCACCGAGGTGTCCAGGCCGCCGGAATAGGCGAGCACTACCCGCTTGGTCATGTCGATAACTCCCTGTATCTATTGGTGTTTCTTCGGTATTGGGACGTCGTACGTCGGGTCGGGCAGTCAGCCGGCGGCGGACAGCTCCAGCAGTTCGGCGGCCAGTGCCGCACCGCCGGTCGGGTCGCGGCTGATCACCACGATGGTGTCGTCACCGGCAATGGTGCCGAGCACCTCGGGCAGCCGGGCCCGGTCGATGGCGCTGGCCAGGAAGTTGGACGCTCCGGGCGGGGTGCGCAACACGACCAGGTTGGCGCTGGCCTCGGCCGAGACCAGCAGGTCGCCGAGCAGCCGGGCCAGCCGCTGCGGCGGGGCGTCGTGCAGCTGCCGGGCTGCCAGCGGCGCGCCGTCCGGCGGCACCACGTACACCGGCTGGCCACCGTCGGGAGTGCGCAGCTTCACGGCTCCGAGCTCGTCGAGGTCACGGCTGAGGGTGGCCTGGGTGACCGGCACGCCGGCATCGGCCAGCAGCGCCGCCAACTCGCTCTGCGAGCGCACCGGCTGCTCGGCCAGCAGGGTCAGGATCCGGGCGTGCCGGGCGGCCCGGCTGGGCAGCTCGTGCGGCTGGGCGGCCTCGGACCGCTCCTGCCGTGCGATGCGCGCCATCTAGGACCTCTCCAGCAGCCAGGTCAGCAACGCCTTCTGGGTGTGCAGGCGGTTCTCGGCCTCGTCCCACACCACGCTGCGCGGCCCGTCGATCACCTCGGCGGTGATCTCCTTACCCCGGTAGGCGGGCAGGCAGTGCAGCACGATAGCACCGGCCGCGGCCCGGTCCAGGGTCTGCGCGGTGACCGCGAACGGCCGCAGCGCGGAGTCGTTGGCACGCGCCTCGCGTTCCTGCCCCATCGACACCCAGGTGTCGGTGATCAGCACGTCGGCGCCCTCCACCGCGGCCAGCGGATCGGAGGTGATGGTCACCGAGCCGCCGGTCTCGGCCGCGATCGCGCGGGCCTGGCTGACGACGGCCGGGTCGGGCAACAGCCCGGACGGGCCACCGATCCGGATGGCGATGCCGGCCGCCGCGCTGCCGAGCAGGTAGGAGTTGCCCATGTTGTTGGACGCGTCGCCGATGTAGCTGACCGTGAGCCCGGCCAGTTTGCCCTTGTGCTGACGGATGGTCTGCAGATCGGCCAGGATCTGGCAGGGGTGGAACTCGTTGGTCAGGCCGTTGATGACCGGCACCGCGCTGGCGGCGGCCAGTGCCGCGAGCTGGCGCTGCTCGAAGGTCCGCCAGACGATGCAGGCCACCTGCCGGTCCAGCACCCGGGCGGTGTCCTCGATCGGCTCGCCCCGGCCGAGCTGGGTGGCCTGGGACTCGATGATCAGCGGGTAGCCGCCGAGCTCGGCGATGCCGACGCTGAACGAGACCCGGGTCCGGGTCGAGGGCTTGTCGAACATCACCGCGACCGCCCGGGGACCCTCCAGCGGTCGCCGGGAGAACCGGTCGGCCTTGAGCTGGTCGGCGAGGTCGAGCACCTCGATCAGCTCGTCGGGGCTGAGGTCGTCGTCACGCAGGAAGTGCCTGGGCATCTCAGCCGCCAACTGCCGGCCGGGCCGCGCCGGCCTGGTCTGCCGCCACGGCCTCGAGGGCGGCCCGCAGGATCGCCAATGCCTCGCTGACCTCGGCTTCGGTGACGATCAGCGGCGGCGCCAGCCGCAGCACGTCGGGCCGTACCGGATTCACCAGCAGGCCCCGCTCGCGGGCGGCCAGCTCGACGGCGGCGGCACAGTCGGAGCCGAGCAGCACGCCGAACCACAGGCCACTGCCGCGCACCCCACGCACCAGCGGGCTGCCCAGCTCGCGCAAGCCGGCCTCCAGTTCGGCGCCGCGGTGGCGGACGTTGGCCAGCAGGTCCTGCCGCTCGATGGTGTCCAGCACCGCCAACGCGGCCGCGCAGCTCACCGGGTTGCCGCCGAACGTGCTGCCGTGCGCACCGGGGGTGAACAGCTCGGCGGCCTTGCCGAAGCCGATGCAGGCCCCGATCGGCAGGCCACCACCCAGGCCCTTGGCCAGCGTCAGGATGTCGGGCTTTACGCCGGCGGAGATGCTGGCGAACCACTGCCCGGTCCGTCCGATGCCCGACTGGACCTCGTCCACCACCAGCAGCGCGCCGGCCCGGTCGCAGACCTCGCGGGCCGCCGCCAGGTAACCCTGCGGTGCCGGCACCACGCCGGCCTCGCCCTGGGTCGGCTCCAGGAACACCGCGGCGACGCCATCGTCCACCGCCGCCCGCAGCGCGTCGACATCGCCGTACTCGACGAAGGTGACCGGTCCCGGCAACGGCTCGAACGGCTCGCGCTTGCCCGGGTTGCCGGTGATCGCCAACGCCCCGAGGGTGCGGCCGTGGAAGCTGTTGCAGGCCGCCACCAGGCCCAGCCGGCCACCGCTCGGATCCAGCGACCTGCCATGCAGCCGGCTGAGCTTCACCGCGCACTCGTTGGCCTCGGTGCCGTCGTTGGCGAAGAACACCCGGGCCGACGGATCGCCGGTCAGCGACTGCAGCTTCTCGGCCAGCCGGACGCCCGGTTCGTGCATCACCAGGTTCGAGGTGTGCACCAGGGTGGCGACCTGTTCGCTGACCGCGCTCACCATCGCCGGATGGGCATGCCCCAGTGCGGAGACCGCGATGCCCGCCACGAAGTCGAGGTAACCGGCGCCCTCGACATCGGTCACCCGGCAGCCCCGGCCGCCGGCCAGTGCCAGCTGCGGGGTGCCGTAATTGTCCATCATCACCCCGGCCCAACGCTTGGCCAGCAACTGGTTGGTCATAACGGTGCCTCCAATCCGGCAGACGCCGGTCCGGTCGGGTCGGTGTCAGGCAGCACCATGGTGCCAATCCCCTCGGTGGTGAAGATCTCCAGCAACAACGCGTGCGGCGCCCGGCCGTCCATCACGGTGGCCGACGGCACGCCGGCCTGGACCGCGCGGAGGCAGGCCTCCATCTTCGGCACCATGCCGGCAGCCAGGGTCGGCAGCATCTCGGCGAGCCGGCTGGCCCGGAGCTCGGTGATCACCTCGTTGCTGTTCGGCCAGTCGGCGTACAGGCCGGCCACGTCGGTGAGCACGATCAGCTTTTCAGCACCCAGCGCGGCGGCCAGCGACGCGGCGGCGGTGTCGGCATTGACGTTGTAGGACAGCCCGTCCAGGCCGCGCGCCACGCTGGCCACCACCGGGATCCGGCCGGCGTCCAGCAGTGCGGTCACCGCGCTCGGGTCGACCGCCACCACGTCGCCGACCTGGCCGATGTCCACCGGCTGGCCATCCACCAGGGCAGGACGCCGCTCGGCACGCAGCATGCCCGCGTCCTCGCCGGACAGGCCCACCGCGAACGCGCCGTGGTCGTTGATCAGGTTGACCACATCGGGGTTCACCTGGCCGGTCAGCACCATCCGGACCACCTGCATGGCCTCCGGCGTGGTGACCCGCAGGCCACCCCGGAACTCGCTGTCGATTCCGAGCCGGGCCAGCTGCTCGGTGATCTGCGGGCCGCCGCCGTGCACCACCACCGGCCGCACCCCGGCGTAGCGCAGGAACACCACGTCCTCGGCGAAGCCGGTCTGCAACTCCGGTGCGGTCATCGCGTTGCCGCCGTACTTGATCACCACCACCTTGCCGGAGAAGCGCCGCAACCAGGGCAGCGCGTCGATCAGGGTGGCCGCCTGCTGGGCAGCCTCCGCTGCCGAGACCACCGGCTTGGACGGCGCGGGCCGGGTGCTGGGTGCGGCCGGCCGGCTCATGAGGAATAGGCCGAGTTCTCTTCGACGTAGCTGTGGGACAGGTCGTTGGTGTAGACCGTGGCGCTGTCCGGGCCGGCATGCAGATCCACCTCGATGCGGACCTGCCGAGAAGTCAGGTCCACCAGGTCCCGGCTGTCACCAGCCGCTCCGGACCGGCAGACCGCGACGCCGTTGATCGCCACGTCGAGCTCGTCGGCCTCGAACACCGCGGTGGTGGTCCCGATCGCGGCCAGCACCCGGCCCCAGTTCGGATCGTTGCCGAACAGCGCGCACTTGAGCAGGTTGTTGCGGGCGATGGCGCGCCCGACCTGCACCGCGTCGTCCTCGCCGGCCGCGCCGGAGACCACGATCTCAACCTCCTTGGTGGCGCCCTCGGCGTCGGCCAGCAACTGCCGGGCGAGGTCGGCGCACACGGCGTGCACCGCTCGCCCCAGCTCGTCCGGCGAGGCCGGCACCCCGGAGGCGCCGCTGGCCATCAGTACCACCGTGTCGTTGGTGGACATGCAGCCGTCGGCGTCCAGCCGGTCGAAAGTGGTGGCGACCGCGGCGCGCAGCGCGGCATCGACGGTTTCGGCGTCGACGACCGCGTCGGTGGTCAGCACGCACAGCATGGTGGCCAGGCTCGGGGCAAGCATTCCGGCGCCTTTGGCCATCCCGCCGACCGTCCAGCCATCGAGCTGCCGGACGGCGGTCTTGGCCACCGAGTCGGTGGTCCGGATCGCCTCGGCCGCGTCCGGGCCGCCATCGACCGTCAGCCCGGCGACAGCCTGCTCGATGCCGGGCAGCAGCCGGTCCATCGGCAGCCGCTCACCGATCAGGCCCGTCGAACAGATCAGGACGTCGGCGGCGCTGGTCTCCAGCAGGGCAGCGACCCGCTCGGCACTGGCGTGGGTGTCGGCGAAGCCGGCCGGGCCGGTGCAGGCGTTGGCCCCGCCGGAGTTCAGCAGCACCGCCCGGACGATGCCGTCGGCGACCACCTGCTGCGACCAGAGCACCGGGGCGGCCTTCACCCGGTTGGCGGTGAACACCGCGGCGCCGGCGTGCTGCGGCCCGTCGTTGACCACCAGCGCCACGTCCGGCGCGCCGCTGGTTTTGAGGCCGGCCGCGATCCCGGCCGCCCGGAAGCCGCCGGCCGCGGTGACACTCACGGCGCCACCCCGTCGGCGGACAGGCCGGTGGTCTCGTCCAGGCCGAGCATCAGGTTGGCGTTCTGGACCGCCTGACCGGCGGCCCCCTTGCCGAGGTTGTCAAGGGCGCTGGTGACGATCACCCGTCCGGAGTTGGCGTCCAGCTCGGCCTGCAGCTGGACCGAGTTCGAGCCGAGGGTGGCGGCGGTGTGCGGCTGCCGGCCGTCGGGCAACAGGTGCACGAACGGCTCGTCGGCATAGGCCTGCCGCAGCGCACCGCGCACCTGGTCGGTGGTCAGCCCCGGCAGGCTGGGCCGGGCGGTCACGGTGGCCAGGATGCCGCGGGCCATCGGGGCGAGCACCGGCGTCAGGGACAGCGTCCGGGCGCCGGTGGCCTGCAGGATCTCCGGCACGTGCTGGTGCGCGCCGACCTTGTAGGCCGACAGGTCCGCCATCACCTCGCTGCCCAGCAGGCCGAGCTTGGCGCTCCGGCCGGCGCCGGACGTGCCCGAGGCTGCCACCACCACCACGTCCTCGGCCTCGACCAGGCCGGCGGCGATCAGTGGCGCCAGCGCGAGGCTGATCGCGGCCGCGTAGCAACCGGTGTTGGCGACCCGGTCACTGGCCGCGATCTCCGCTCGGCGGCCGGGCAGCTCGGGCAGCCCGTAGGGCCAGGTGCCGGCATGCGGACCGCCGTAGTACCGCTGCCAGGCACCGGCGTCGGCCAACCGGAAGTCCGCGCCCAGGTCCACTACCTTCACCGCGGGCGGCAACTCGGCGACCAGGGCCGCCGACGCTCCGTGCGGCAGTGCCAGGAACACCAGCTCGGCGCTGCCCAGCACCTCGACCGTGGTGTCGCTGAAGGCCAGGTCGCAGTAGGTGACCAGCTGGGGATGAAGCTCGGTCACCGGCTGCCCGGCGTGCGTGTGCGCGGTGGCCGCGACCACCTCGAAGTGCGGATGGCCGGCCAGCAGCCGGAGCAGCTCCCCGCCGGCATAGCCACTGGCGCCGGCGACGGCGACGGAGGTACCCATGCGAAACATTATGCATGATGCCGCAACTAAATGCGATGATCTTGCGGACTACTGATACTTCTGAGCGAACAACCGCTTGCTCTTCAGGTTCTTCTTGTCCTCGGTGCGCATGTCCTCGTCGCTGCTGTAGTCCTCGTCGCGCTGCGGCGACATCGCGCCGAAGATGTCGCTCTCCACGCTGTCCATGTCGGCCTGGTCCGAGTCGCCCAGCCACACGTCGTAGAACCGGCCGACCTGCTTACGGCCGGCATCGGCGCTGCCGATGAACGCGAAGTCGTCCAGGAAGTCGTCGAAGGTCCTGGTGCCGGCCACGATCAGCCGCAGAATGGCCCGGTAGATCTTGGCCGCCCCCTGCTTGCGCCACTCCTCGGCGAGGTAGACGGTCAGCGTCATCATCGCCGCGGCGCGCTTCTCCAGGTGCGAGG
>JAVEEO010000422.1 GCA_030840415.1 Pseudonocardiales bacterium
CGCGGCGGAAGCACTGCCCGGCGCGAGGCTGGTCATGACTGCTCCTTCTCGCGGAAGAGCCGGAAGTTGAGCAGGCTGATCAGCACCAGGATCAGGGCCAGGATGTAGCTCATCGCCGCGGCGATCCCCTGCCGGTACTGCTGGAGCCCGACCTGGGAGATGTAGTAGATCGCGGTGCGGGTGGCGTTGCTCGGCGCTCCCTTGGTGACCAGGAACGACTGGCCGAACATGTTCGCCGAGGCCAGCAGGGTCAAGGTCAGGACGAACAGCATCACCGGCCGCAGGCCGGGCATGGTCACGTTGCGGAACTTGTCCCAGGCGCTGGCACCGTCGACCTCGGCGGCCTCGTACAGCTCCGGCGAGATGTCCTGCAGGCCGGCCAGGTAGATGATCGCGTTGAAGCCCAGGGTCCACCACACCGTCATGCCGATCAGGCCCACCCAGGCCCAGGGCACCTGGGTGGTCCAGGGGGTGGTACCGCTGAAACCGACCTTTGCCAGGTAGAAGTTCAGCAGCCCGATGGTGGGATCGAGCAGGAACCGGAACAGCACCCCGACCACGGCCACGCCCAGCACGTAGGGCGTGAAGAAGACGGCCCGGAAGAACGTCCGGCCGGGGAACTTGCGGTTGAGCAGCAGGGCGATCGCCAGCGGGATGGTGACCAGCAGCGGAACGCTGAACACGGTGAAGATGGCGGTCGCCCGGATGCTGCGCCAGAAGTCCGCGCCGTCCCGGGATCCGGACTTGAACAGGTCGGTGTAGTTGCTCAGGCCGACCCATGGCTGATGCGGCAGCAGGTAGTCGTAGTCGTGCAGGCTGATCCAGATGCCGTAGATGGCCGGCACCAGGATGAATCCGATGAACAGCACGCCGTACGGGGCGAGGAACAGGTACGGCGTCGCCCAGCCGCTGCGCCGCATCCGCTTGCGCGAGGATCGGCCCGGCGGCTGTTGCACCGCCGCCGGGGCCGCACTGGTGGCGGTCATGATCAGCCGTACTTCTTCTTGTTCTGCGCCAGGATCTGGGATGCCTTGTTGGCCGCGCTGTGCAGGGCCGCGGCCGGATCGGACTTGCCCAGCACCGCGGCGTTGACCGCGTCGTACATGGCCGTCATGGCATCGCCGATGCCTGCCACGGCCGGCGGGAAGTGCACGTCGGGCACCTCTTCGGCGAACGGCTTCAAACCCTCGATCGAGGTGAAGTCCGAGCTCTCGGCCAGCTTGGTGGCGGCCGGCACCTTGCCGCTCTTGGCCCATTCGGCCCCGTGCTGGGTGAACCAGCTGACGAAGTACGCGGAGGCGGACACCTTGTTGGCGTCACTGCCCTGGGTGCGCGGCAGCACGAACTGGTGGGAGTTGCCCCAGACGCCGCCCTTCTCACCGATCTTGGGCAATGGGGCCAGGCCGATCTTGGCATTGCTGAGCTTGGTGACCTCGTTGACCTGCCAGATACCCTGCCAGTTCAAGGCATTGCGGCCGTTCTTGAGCGCGACGTAGTCGGCATCCTGCCCGACGTTCTTGGGGCTGTAGCCGTCCTTGACCAGGTCGGTCATCCAGGTCAGCGCAGCGATCCCGGCATCGGAGTCCCAGGTGGCCTTGCTGACGTCGTCGTTGAACAGCTCGCCGCCGAACTGCCACAGCAGCGACTGGTACATCAGGCCGCCGGTGAACTGGAACGGGCTGACCCAGCTGCCCTGGATGCCCTTGGACTTCAGCTTGTCCAGGGCGTTCATGTACTCGTCCTTGTTCGTCGGCGGCTTCTCCGGGTCGAGGCCGGCCTTCTCGAAAAGGTCCTTGTTGTAGAACAGGCCCAGGCAGTGCACGTCCACCGGGATGCCGTAACGCTTGTCCTGGTACAGCCCGCCCTGCCAGACGGCCGGGGCGAAGTCGGACTGGTTGAGCTTGAGGTTTTCGGCCACCGCGTCGATCGGCACGATGACTCGCTGGGCCGCCTGGGTCGGGATGTCGTCGATGTGCATGGCGGCGATGTCGGGGCCGTTGCCGCTGGTGACGGCGGCCGGCATCTTCTGGAACAGGTCCGCCCACTGGAAGACGTTCATGTTGACCTTGATGTTTGGCGTTGCCGAGTTGAACTCGGTGACCATCTGCTTGGCGAAATCACCGTCGGCGCCGGTCCAGCCGTTCCAGAACGCCAGGGTCACCTTCGGCCCGGTGTAAGCACCGCCGGCCGCGGAGCCGGTGGGTCCGCCGGCAGCGCCGGGCGGCGTGCGCTTGCCGCCACAGGCGGCAAGAGCGAGTGCGCCCCCGAAGGCCCCGGCCGCGCCGATGAAGCCACGCCGGGACACCGGCACGTTGAGCTGGTTCATAAAGATCTCCTTGCTAGGTGGAAGTTCCAGAAAACGGATGGTGCGGTAGCCCGCGGCTCGGGCCGGCAGCGCGGCCAGGTGGACGGCACGCGTCCCGGGCTTGCCCGCGACAGCATGGCGCCCGTGGCATCAGCCACGATGTACCCCCATCGGGAGGAGCTCGGAGATGGTCATCCTCGACCACGGGAGATCGACAGCGATTCGATCTCCCGCTCCGACGGTAGCCTCGAGGGCACTGCCCGTCACCGGTTGCGGCGCGTGGTGCAGCGCATTGGTACCAAGCTGTGCCGAAGGACGGAGCTGGAGGTCCGGCGCCGGGGCAGAAAGCCGAGGCGGTCGTCGAAGCGCGGCCACCACCCTGCCTTTCCGTAGGAGCGTTTACCTCGGTTCTACATCCGGGGGTTCTTGTTGTAAAGGTTTGATACCTGAGTGATTTCAGTGTGAGGGTCTGTGGATCTACTGTTCGCCGGGCCTTTACAACGTTAGAAGGCTGGGTCAGGATGGCTAGACCGGCCGCCGTTGTCCGCTTTCGGGAGGTACCTCATGCGCTGGTCCAGAAGGTTCGTCCTACCGGTGCTCGCCCTGGCTACCGCGGCGGCGGCTGTCGCCACTGCCGGGCCGGCACCGGCCAGTCCGAGTACGTCCACGCCCAACCCGGCGGCGCAGGGCCAGCACCCTGTCGCGCCGTCCTACACCAACCCGCTCAAGCTCGGGCTGCCCTCCGGCGCACAGGCCGAGAGCTGCGCCGACCCCGACGTCCTGCGCGGAGTGGGCGCGGACCGGCACTGGTACCTCTACTGCACCTCCGACGCGCTGACCGCGAGCGAACTCGGACCCGACGGCAAGCCGCTGCTGCACAACGTGCCGATGTTCAGCTCTATGGACCTGATCCACTGGACCTATCGGGGTGATGCCTTCCCGACCAAGCCGTCCTGGGTATCGGGTTTCCTCTGGGCACCCGAGATCGCCTACCGCAACGGGCAGTACCGGCTGTATTACGCCGCCTCGGACACCTCGTTGCCCGGCGGCGGCTCGGCCATCGGCGTCGCGACCAGCTCGAGCCCGACCGGGCCGTGGACCGACACCGGGCAGCCGGTGGTGGAACCGCAAGGGCCGGTGGGTAGCCGGCGGTGGATCTTCGATCCCGAGGTGCTCACCGCCAACGGCACCGATTACATCTACTTCGGCAGTTACTTCGGCGGCGTGGCGGTTCGTAAGCTGGCCGCCGACGGACTTTCCACCGATCCCGCCAGCCAGACCCAGGTGGCGATCGACAACCGGTACGAGGGAACCAACATCGTCGTGCACGACGGCTGGTACTACCTGCTGGCCTCGGCCACCAACTGCTGCAACGGCCCGCTGACCGGGTACTCGGTGTTCGCCGGGCGCTCCCACAGCCCGCTCGGGCCGTTCGTCGACCGGGACGGCGTCTCGCTGCTCGCGGGCCGGGTGGGCGGTACTCCGGTGCTGTCGCAGAACGGCAATCGCTGGGTGGGCGCCGGCCACAACACGGTGATCACCGACTACTCCGGTCAGCAATGGATGGTCTACCACGCCGTCGACCGCAACGATCCCTACTACGCCGGCAATGTCGGCTACACCAAGCGGCCGGCCCTGATCGACCCGCTGGACTGGCAGCAGGGCTGGCCGACCGTACGTGGCGGACGTGGCCCGTCCGACAGCCCGCAGCCGGGCCCGGCCGCCCAGCCCGGCGAGCGGACCGCCTACCACCCCAGGTTCGTGGTGGAACCGCGCCCGACCCGGGTGTACGAGTCGCTGTCGGATGAATTCCGTTCCGGCACCCTGTCGCCGCAGTGGACCTGGGTCCGGGCCCCGGAGGCCGGCAGCTACCAGCTCGAGGACGGGCAGCTGCGCTGGCAGACCCAGAACGCCGACCTGCACCCGCCGGCCACCCCGCTGGCGTCGGTGCTGACCGAGCCGGCTCCGAGCGGGAACTACGTGGTGGAGACCAAGGTGCGGGTCACCACGCCGGCCGAGGGCTGCTGCTACAACTACGTGCAGGGTGGCCTGGTGATCTACAACGACGACGGCAACTATCTCAAGCTCGCGTCGGTGTCGATCTGGAACACCCGGCAGACCGAATTCGGCAAGCAGGTCTCGCCGGTGCCCGCCGGGTATCCGACCTATGGCAATGCGGTGGCCGGCCCGGTCGGGACCACCACCTATCTGCGGATCGTCCGGCTGGGGGAGCGCTACACCTCCTACACCAGCCTTGACGGCAAGCGCTGGGACAAGGGGGCGACCTGGACCCAGGCCAGCAGTGCCACCACCAGGATCGGCCTGATCTCGATGGGCGGTGCCGGCTTCAGCAGCAACTTCGACTACGTCCGGGTCAGCGCGGTGCACGCCCCGCCGGCGGCCAGTGGCAAGGGGGCTGACCTCGGCTGACCAGCGGACCGGCAAGCCGAGGCCGGCTCGTCCCAGCGCGGTGCCGGCGGGGTAATCACCTCGCCGGTGCCGGGCTGGATTTCGGCCCGGTTCAGCAGGGCAGTTCGGCTGCCTCGTCGTAGGAGCGGTAGCCGCTGACAGTGCCGAACGCCGGCGTCCCGTCGCTGTTCCAACCGGCCGGCTGGGCGAAGATCGCCCGGTCGTTCCAGCCGTCGGCGGTGCTGGTCTTGGCGTGGTAGACCATCCAGTTCGTCCCGCTGGCACCGGGCACCGGCAGCGATTCGCCCGCGGCGCCGTACACCCCGTTGGCGGAGCCGAAGACCGGCCCGCGCTTGGTGTAGGAGAGATAGGTGGTCAGGTCGCCGCCGTGGTAGACCAGCTCGCCGAGACGGTAGGACGTGGTCCAGCTCGCGTTGGCGTTGTACACGACCGTCAGGGTGTTGTTCGGTCCGATCCAGGCCTCCGGGCCTTCCTCGATCGCCTGGACCGAGGTTTCCCAGGCCTGGTCCGGCTTGGCGATCAGCCGGCGGTAGTCCTGGTCGATGTGCAGCGGGTCGCTCATGTGCGCGATGTAGAGCTGCTGCGGCGGCGAACCGCCGTTGCCGGTGGGCGTTCCCGACCACAGCATCCACCAGTTGCTGTTGTAGTAGAAGACGGTCGCGTCGATGGCCCACTGGTTGGTCGAGTCGCCGACCTTGCCGAAGAAGGTCCAGCTGCCCAGCGGATCCTGGGTGTTGGCGGTGATGGCGAAGATCCGGTGGGTGTTGTTGGTGGCCGGGTCGCCGCCCTTGTCGGTGGCTGCGGCGAAGTAGATGACCCAGCCGCCGTTGAGGTATTCCAGCTCGGGAGCCCAGAGCTCGGCGCTGTGGTCGGTACCGACCGGTGCCGTCCAGATCACCTTGGCGCTCGCCGTGTTCAGCCCCGCCAGCGTCGCCGAGGCGCGCAGGTTGATGCTGTGGGCGCCGTCGGACTGCACCAGGTAGTAAGTGCCGTTGCGGTACCAGATGGAGGGATCGGCGCCGGCCGACAGGACCGGATTGCGCAGGGTGCAGCTGACGGCGACCGCCGGGCTGCCCCGGTCCGCCGCGGTCGCGATCGAAGCCGGAACCAGGCACAGTGCCGCCAGAATCGCGGCGTAACGCCGGCCGCGCCTCATGCCTCGCCCATGACCAGGCCCTCGATGAGGTGCTTCTGCGAGATCGGCACCAGCTCGTCCACCAGCGGGCAGTCCAGATGCCGGCGGACCGACTCGGGCAGGGCCTGCCAGTAGTCCCGGGTCATCGACAGGCTGTGCTGGATGGCGTTGGTGGCGTCCGGGCCGTCGACGCCCAGGACCAGCACCGGACGCAGCTTGTCGGAGTGATTGGTGGTGCCGCGGTGGATCGTCAGCGCCGAGCGGGCCGAGATGTCGCCCATCTGCGGGTACTTGCGGACCGCCCGTTGCTCGTAGCGCGGATAGTGCGAGCGCGGCGGGAACATGCCGTGCTCGAAATCGGGTCCGTCGTCGAACTGGGTACCGTGCGCGATCTCGAAGGGGCCCATGTCCTCGGTGGTGTCCACGGTCGTCACATTGAAGGCCAGCGACGTCAGCCGCCGATCGTCGCGGGTCTGCGGCGGGATCCGGAAATCCCGGTGCCAGGGCTGGTTCACCGCGCCGGGAAGCGGGATGTCGAAGCCGACCTCGACGATGCGGTAATCGGGGCCGAGCACCGCCGCGCTCACCGCCTGGACCCACGGGTGCCCGGCCAGCTCGGCGAAGCCGCGCAGCGCCTGCGGATGGATCTCGACGTACCAGCGGTTCGGACCGCGCCCCACCGCACCGTGCGGCCGGCCGCGGGCCTCGGCGAAGGCGGCCATGACGTCCTGGTCGAGGGCGGCTACCCATTCCCTGGAGAACGCGGCCTTGCGGGCGGTGATCCCGTCGGTGTGCAGCGCCCGCACCGCCTCGGCGATCTCGGCATCGCTGACGGGGGTGCTCGTGGGCCGGCCGCCGGACGGTGCTGCTCGTGTCATGAATCCTCCACGATCGTCGAGCGTTTGTCCGGTGGAACGCCAGCCGGGCTAGGCCCGGTCGCTCACCTCGGCACCTTGATAATAGGTCTCGGTGACCGCCTTCGCCGGTCGCCACCATGCCTCGTTCTGCCGGTACCAGTCGATGGTCGCCGCCAACCCCGCCTCGAAGTCCTGGTATTGAGGCCGCCAGCCCAACTCGGTGCGCAGCCGGGTCGAGTCGATGGCGTACCGCAGATCGTGACCGGCCCGGTCGGCGACGAATTCGATTCCGACTTCCACCGACATCAACTGGGCCAGCGATTCGACCACTTGCAGGTTGGATCGCTCGCCATCGGCGCCGATCAGGTAGGTCTCGCCGAGCCGTCCCTTGTCGATTATCGTGAGCACCGCCGAATTGTGGTCGTCGACGTGAATCCAGTCCCGGACGTTGCGGCCACCGCCGTAGACCTTGAATGCAATTCCGTCGAGAGCATTGGTTATCTGGCGCGGGATGAATTTTTCCACGTGCTGCCGCGGACCGTAATTGTTGGAGCAATTCGAAATCGTCGCGGCGATGTCGAACGAGCGGACCCAGGCCCGCACCAGGTGATCGGCGCCTGCCTTGGTCGCCGAATACGGGCTCGACGGACGGTAGGCGGTCTCCTCGGTGAAGGCGGCGGGGTCGTCGAGTTCGAGGTCACCGAACACCTCGTCAGTGGAGATGTGGTGCAGCCGCCGGTCGTGTTTGCGCACCGCCTGCAGCACTTCGTAGGTGCCGATCAGATTGCTGTGGATGAACCTGCCAGGAGAGGTCAGCGCCACGTCGTTGTGCGATTCGGCCGCGAAGTGGACGATCACGTCGCTGCGTGCCACCAGCGGATCCAGCACCGCCGCGTCACAGATGTCACCGGTGACCAACTCGATGTCATCCTTGACCGCTGCCAGGCTCAATTCATTGGCGGCATAGGTGAATGCGTCCAATACGATGACGGAGTCGGCCGCTCCGCTCGATAAGACCGAATGTACGAAATTTGAGCCGATAAATCCGGCACCGCCTGTCACGAGATACCTCAGACCAGCCACCGGTTACCGCTCCCTTTCGACCGCACAATCGCACTGACAGCAAGCTCGCACGATACCGTATGCGGATTGTCGGGCCATTTGCTCACGGGGTGACGGCGTGGTTCAGGCCGGGCCGGCGGCGCACGGGCAACCCGGGGATCGGCGGGGTGACAACCGCTCGCGGCCGGTACTCGGGCAGCGTTGTCTGCGTGTGAGCGGCCGGGCGTCACACCTGCACGGCCCACAATCGCGGCACAAAGTGAAGTGGGGAGCCCGGCCGGAGCCGGACTCCCCACTCGGGTCACGCAGTCAGTGCAGAACCAGCCAGCCCTAGAAGGCGCTGGTGCCGTTCGGGGTGCCCAGACCGGTCGGGCCGTCCCAGCCGGTGGTGGCGTTGCACCAGATGGTGGGGCTGCAGGTGCCGTTGGAGCCGGAGGTGACGTCGAACAGGCCCGAGGCGTGGCCCCAGGTGTAGGACGCCGGGTAGCCGGCGGTGTTGCCCGACAGCGCGTACACGCTGGCGATGATCGGCGACGAGGCGCTGGTGCCGCCGTAGACCTGCCAGCCGCTGCGGCCCTGGTACAGGGTCGAGTCGTACACCGAGACGCCGGTGTTGGGGTCAGCCACCGCGGAGACATCGGCGTTGGCCTTGCCCGAGCACTGGGTGGCCGCGGTCTGCCAGCTCGGCTTGGCGTTCAGGGTCGAGCAGCCGCTGCCGGCGCCGCTCCAGGCGGTCTCGGACCAGCCCCGGGTGGTACCGGTGGCCTTGCGGAGGCTGGTGCCACCGACGGCGACCACGGTGCCGAACGAGGCCGGCGACTCGACGCCGTAACCGGCGTCACCGGTCGAGGCGGTCACCGCGATGCCGGGGTGGTTGTAGGCCGAGGTGGCAGCACTGTCGCCGCCGCCGTAGCTGTTGCTGATGGCGACCACGCCGGGCTGGGTGGCGGCGTAGTTGACCGCGGTGCCCAGGTTGGCGAACGAGTTGGAGCTCGCCTCGACCAGCAGGATCTTGCAGTCCGGGCAGGCGGCCGAGACCATGTCGAGGTCCAGGCTGATCTCGGTGGCCCAGCCGGCGTCGGTCTTGGGCAGGCTGGTGGTGCTGCCGGTCTGGCTCACCTTGCGGAAGCAGCCGTTGGCGGTGGTGCAGGCCGAGAGGCCGAACTGCGACCGGTAGACGCCGAGGTCGGACTCGGCGGTCGGGTCGTTGTAGGCGTCGACGATGGCGACGGTGCGGCCGCCGCTGGAGGACGCGGTCAGGGCGTAGGCAGAGCGAATGTCGGCCGGGTTCAGGCCGGACGGGGTACCGGTGACCGCCGGCTGGCCCTTGCCGTCGACTACGACCTTCGCGTGGCAGGACGCGAAGCCCTTGGCCGGCGAGGCGCAGACGTTGGCGGCGTGCCGGGCCTGCGGGGCGGCACTCGGGGTACTCGCGGATGCGATACCGATGGTCGAAAGCGAGGCAGCTGCGACGACGGCACCGGCCGCGACGAGCGTGCTGGAAAGCTTCACTAAACCTCCAGGGGATGGGGGTGGTGAGCGCAGCGACCGCAACGGC
>JAVEEO010000443.1 GCA_030840415.1 Pseudonocardiales bacterium
CCCGGCTGAGCAAGCAGTGGTTCGTCAAGGTCGAGCCGCTGGCCCGCGCGGCCGGCGACGCGGTGCGCGACGGTCGCACCCAGGTCCACCCGAAGGAGCTGGAGAAGCGCTACTTCGACTGGGTCGACAACATGCACGACTGGACCATCTCGCGGCAGCTCTGGTGGGGGCACCGGATCCCGGTCTGGTACGGCCCCGACGGTGCGGTGCGCTGCGTCGGGCCGGACGAGCAGCCGCCTGGCGAGGGCTGGACCCAGGACCCGGACGTGCTGGACACCTGGTTCTCCTCCGGGCTGTGGCCGTTCTCCACCCTCGGCTGGCCCGACGACACCGCCGACCTGCGCCACTACTACCCGACATCGGTGCTGGTCACCGGCTACGACATCCTGTTCTTCTGGGTGGTCCGGATGATGATGTTCGGCCTGTACGCGATGGCCGAGGACGGGCCCGACAAGGCCGTTCCGTTCAAGACCGTCGTGCTGCACGGCATGGTGCGCGATCAGTTCGGCAAGAAGATGTCGAAGTCCAAAGGCAATTCAGTCGATCCGCTGGCCTGGATGGACGCCTACGGCACCGACGCGGTGCGGTTCACCTTCGTCTGGGGCGCCAACCCCGGGGCGGACGTGCCGATCTCGGAGGACAACATCGCCGGCGCCCGCAACTTCTGCAACAAGCTGTGGAACGCCACCCGGTTCGCGCTGCTCAACGGCGCCACCATCGACGGCGAGTTGCCCGCCGAGTTGCCCGTCGTGGACAGATGGATCCTGTCCCGACTCAACAAGGTCATCGATCAGGTGGACGAGTACTACGCCGACTTCGAGTTCGCCAAGATCGCCGACCTGCTTTACCACTTCGCCTGGGACGAGGTGTGCGACTGGTACCTGGAACTGGCCAAGGTTTCGCTGGCCGACCAGAGCACCGCCGCCGCGACCCGGCGGGTGCTCGGCGAGGTGCTCGACGTCCTGCTGCGGCTGCTGCACCCGCTGGTGCCCTTCGTCACCGAGTCGCTGTGGACCGCGCTGACCGGGGGTGAGTCGATCGTGATCGCCGACTGGCCGCGGTGCGACGAGGCCCGGTTGGACAAGGCGGTCGAGGACGACATCCTGGGGCTGCAGGCCAGGGTGGCCTCGATCCGGCAGTTCCTCGGCGCGCAGGGGGTCAAGCCGGCCCAGCGGATTCCGGCCCGGTTCACCGGCCTGGGCAGTGCGGCCGGCGCGACCGGCTACGAGCAGCAGATCCGCAGGCTGCTGCGGCTGGTCGGGCCGGCCGATGGCTTCGCGGCCACCGCGACGCTGGACCTCAACGACGGCGCCTCCGTCGAGCTCGACCTGTCCACCGCCGTCGACGTCGGCGCCGAGCGGGCCCGGCTGGAACGCGACCGGGCGACGGCGGCCAGGGAGCTCGACCAGACCGGCCGCAAGCTCGGCAACGACGCCTTCCTGGCCAAGGCCAAGCCCGAGGTCGTCGAGTCGGTGCGGGCCCGCAACGCGGCGGCGACCGCCGACCTGCGGCGCATCGACGAGGCATTGGCCCAGCTGCCCGCGGCGCCGCAGCCGTGACCGGTCCGGAGCGCGACGGCACCGCCGCGCAGCGCGATCGGGCCCGCCGGCAGCAGACCGAGGCCCGGCTGCTGGCCCGCTGGGGGGAGTCCAAGATCGGACCGTCCCGGCACCGGATCGACAAGCTGATGGACGTGCTGGGCCAACCCCAGCGCAGCTACCGCTCCATCCACCTGACCGGCACCAACGGCAAGACCTCCACCGCCCGGATGATCGATGAGCTGCTGCGCGGGTTCGGCCTGCGCACCGGCCGCTACACCAGCCCGCACCTGTCGGAGATGACCGAGCGGATCGTGCTGGACGGCCAGCCGGTCGCCGACGGCGTGTTCGCCGACGCCTACGCCGAGATCGAGCCCTACCTGGAGCTGGTGGACAGCACCTCCGACATCAAGATGACCTTCTTCGAGGCCGTCACCGGACTGGCGTTCGCGATCTTCGCCGACGCGCCGGTGGACGTCGCGGTGGTCGAGGTGGGCCTGGGCGGCACCTGGGATGCCACCAACGTCCTCGACGCCCCGGTCGCGGTGATCACCCCGATCGCGCTGGACCACACCGAGCTGCTCGGCGAGACGCATGCCGAGATCGCCCGCGAGAAGGCCGGCATCATCACCGCCGGCGCGTCGGCGATCCTGGCCGCCCAGCCGGTGGACGCGGCGGCCGAACTGATCCGCCGGGCCACCGAGGTGGGCGCGGCGGTGGCCCGCGAGGGCCTGGAGTTCGGGGTGCTGGAGCGCAGCCTCGCCGTCGGCGGCCAGCTGCTGCGCATCCAGGGCCTCGGCGGCGTCTACGACGAGGTGTTCCTGCCACTGCACGGCGGCTACCAGGCCGAGAACGCCGCCTGCGCCCTGGCCGCGGTCGAGGCGTTCTTCGGCATCGGGGCCGCCTCCGGCCCGCTGGACCTCGACATCGTGCGAGCCGCCTTCGCCGCGGTCCGCTCGCCGGGCCGGCTGGAGGCGGTGCGTTCGGCGCCGACGGTACTGGTCGACGCCAGCCACAACCCGGCCGGCATGCGCGCCACCGTCGACGCGCTGGCCGAGGGTTTCGACTTCCGGCAGCTGATCGGGGTGGTGGCGATGCTGGCCGGCAAGGACGTCCAGGCCGCGCTGGAGATCCTGGAGCCGGTGCTGGACGAGGTGGTGATCTCGCAGAACTCCTCCAGCCGGGCGGTGCCGGCCGACGAGCTGGCGGCGGTCGCCGTCGACATCTTCGGTGCCGACCGGGTGACGGTGGAACCGCGGCTCGACGACGCGCTGGAGACCGCGGTGCGGCTGGCCGAGGACAGTTCCGACGGGCAGCTGGCCGGCGCCGGCGTGCTGGTCACCGGGTCGGTGGTGACCGCGGGCGAGGCACGCATGCTGCTGGGCTCGCCGGCCCAGGGCACCGGGTGAGCGCAGCGGGTGGTGAACCCGGAGTCGGCCACGGCGCGCCCGCCGGCCCGGACGAGCCGGTCGGCGACCCGGGCGCGGCCACCGGTGTCGAGGAACCGCGGCGCCGGGCCGACCGGGCGACCCGGGGCGGCCTTGCGGCGCTGCTGTGCCTGGAGGCCTTCGTGGTGCTGCTGGTACCGCGCGCGATCGCCCAGACCTCGCACGGGCTGACGCTGACCACCACGCTGCTGCTGGTCGGCCTGGCGGTGCTGCTGGTGGCCTGCGCCTTCGTGCTGCGCCGGCCGTGGGGGATCGGCGTGGGCTCGGCGCTGCAGTTGCTGGTGGTCGCCACCGTGGTGCTGATCCCGTCGCTGGCGGTGGTGGTGGTGATCTTCCTGCTGCTGTGGCTGTACCTGCTCCGCACCCGGCGCCAGTTGCTGGACACCCCGTCCGGCTGGCGGATGCTGATCTCCTGAGAGCCCCGGCAGGCAAGCCGATAGGCTGGCCCGGTGACTGATGCAGCTGTCGAGCGGACCCTGATTCTCGTCAAGCCGGACGGCGTGGCGCGCGGCCTGACCGGCACGATCCTGGCCCGGGTCGAGGCCAAGGGCTACCGGATCGTGGCGCTGCACCAGCGGCGCGCCGATGCCGACCTGCTGGCCCGGCACTACGCCGAGCACGTCGGCAAGCCGTTCTACCAGCCGCTGGTCGACTTCATGTCCTCAGGGCCGGTGGTGGCGGTGGTGGCCGAGGGCCAGCGGGTCATCGAGGGCTTCCGGGCGCTGGCCGGCGCCACCGACCCGACCGCGGCGCTGCCGGGCACCATCCGCGGTGACCTCGGCCGGGACTGGGGGCTGAAGGTGCAGCAGAACCTGGTGCACGGTTCG
>JAVEEO010000509.1 GCA_030840415.1 Pseudonocardiales bacterium
GCGAGGTTTGCCTCGCGGGTGGGCGGCGGGAGCCCGTGCCGGGGTGCGGGCCGGCGGCGGGAGCCCGTGCCGGGGTGCGGGTGGGTGCCGGGGGGCCCGTGCCGGGGTGCGGGCCGGCGGCGCTGCCTGCCGTGGCGGCGGCCCGCGCGGGGCAGGCCATTCTGGCGGCCGGGGCGCCCTTGTTCGGCGCACATCGATCCAGCCGGCTTTTACATTATTTACACTTTAAATAAGACTTGAATTAAGTGTCGGCCACATGTTTCATCGGTGGTGAGCCGCCGTTTCCGCAATGTAACGAATGTAAGAAATGGAAAGAATGTAAGAACGGTGGCTGTCCTACGGTGCCCCCCGAGGAGACCCGATGACCAGCCAAGGAACAAGTACCAGAACGGGGCCGACAGGCCCTAGGACCCGGCCGCCGCGGCGAACGCTGATCAGCGCGCTGCTGCTGTTCGCCGGCTGCCTGACGGCAGTCGCTTTCTCGGCGCTGGCCGTCACGCCAGCCAAAGCCGACACCGTGCCGCCGCCCCCGTCCGGCTGGACCACGGTGTTCGGCGACAACTTCGCCGGCGCGGCGGGGTCCGCCCCGTCGGCGCAGAACTGGTTCTACGACATCGGCACCGGTTACGGCACCGGCGAGACCGAGCAGACGACCAACTCGACAAACAACGTCTACCTGGACGGCAACGGTCACCTGGTGCTCAAGGCCATCGACAACGGTGGCACCTGGACGAGCGGCCGCATCGAGTCCACCCGCGACGACTTCCAGGCACCGGCCGGCGGCAAGCTGGAGATGACCGCGGAGATCGAGCAGCCGAACCCGGCGAACGGGCTCGGCTACTGGCCGGCGTTCTGGGCGCTCGGCTCGCCGATGCGCACAGGCGGCGGCTGGCCGCAGTCCGGCGAGATCGACATGATGGAGGACGTCAACGCCGGGAACACCGCGTCCCAGACGCTGCACGACTCGGCCGGAAGCAGCGGTCACGCGCTGATCGCCTGCCCGAACACGGCCTCCACCTTCCAGACGGGCTATCACACCTACTCGGTGATCGTCGACCGGACGAACACCAGCGCCGAGACGATGCAGTTCCTGATGGACGGGACCGTGGAGTCGACCATCACCGAGGCCTCGGTCGGCACGGCAGCCTGGCAGGCGGCCGTCGACCACGGGTTCTTCATCATCTTCGACCTGGCCATGGGCGGCAACTACCCGAACGGGATCTGCAACTGCACCAGCCCGACGTCCGCCACGACCTCGGGCGCGTCGATGAGCGTCGGCTACGTGGCCGTCTACGAGCAGGGCGGCAACTCCACGCCG
The DNA here is from genome assembly GCA_030840415.1 of Pseudonocardiales bacterium. Taxonomy (GTDB): domain Bacteria; phylum Actinomycetota; class Actinomycetes; order Mycobacteriales; family Jatrophihabitantaceae; genus Jatrophihabitans_A. The sequence continues at coordinate 1,319 of JAVEEO010000509.1, forward strand.
GCCGGCACCGCGACCGCGACCGGCCAGCTGACCGGGCTGAACGGGAACTGCCTGGCCAACCAGAACTCGCTCAACACCGAGGGCAACCCGATCTACCTGTCCGGCTGCAACGGCTCGGCAGGACAGCAGTGGTCGCCATACACCGACGGCACGGTCCGGGTGCAAGGCGGCTGCCTGGACGTGGTGGCCGCGGGCACGACGAGCGGCACGGACGTCGACTGGTACGCGTGCAACGGCAGCGCGGCGCAGGGCTGGACGCATCAGTCCAACGGCGAGCTGGTCAACCCGAGCTCCGGGCTCTGCCTCACCGACCCGGGCGGCAACACCGGGTCGCGACTTGACATCGAGACCTGTACCGGCGCCACCGACCAGCAGTGGACGCTGCCCACAGGCAGCGGCGGCGGTGGAGGAGGCGGCGGCGGCGGGACCTGCGGCACCACTAACGCCGCGCTGAACAAGACCGCGACCGCTTCCTCGACCGAGAACGCGGGCACCCCCGCGTCGGCAGCGGTCGACGGCAACACCGCAACAAGGTGGTCGTCGGCGTTCTCCGACCCGCAGTGGCTCGAGGTCGACCTCGGCTCGTCCCAGAGCATCTGCCAGGTGGGACTGAACTGGGAGACCGCCTACGCCACCGCCTTCCAAATCCAGGTGTCCACCGACAACACCAACTGGACAACCATCTACTCCACCACCACCGGCACCGGCGGCACCCAGACCCTTAACGTCACCGGCACCGGCCGCTACATCCGCATGTACGGCACCGCCCGCGCCACCCAGTACGGCTACTCCCTCTGGGAATTCCAGGCCTACACCACCGGAAGCAGCGGCGGCGGTAGCGGGACCTGCGGCACGACGAACGCGGCGCTGAACCAGCCGACGACCGCCTCGTCGACTGAGAACGCGGGCACCCCCGCGGCGGACGCGACCGACGGCAACACCGGCACCCGCTGGTCGTCAGCGTTCTCCGACCCGCAGTGGCTCGAGGTCGACCTCGGCTCCGCCAAGGCGATCTGCCAGGTCGGCCTCGACTGGGAGACCGCCTACGCCAAGGCCTTCCAGATCCAGGTGTCCACCGACAACACCAACTGGACAACCATCTACTCCTCCACCACTGGCACCGGCGGCACCCAGACCCTGAGCGTCACCGGCACCGGCCGCTACATCCGCATGTACGGGACCGCCCGCGCCACCCAGTACGGCTACTCCCTCTGGGAATTCCAGGTCTACCCGACCGCGTGAATTGCCCTGGTCGCCGGGCTCAGCCGCCTTCCCGCGGCTGGGCCCGCGGCCCCCTGCCCCCCACCCGCCGACCACGACACGTTTTAGTGTGACGCCAATTCGGAGGTCTAGTGTGAACGCACGGAACCCGCTACGAAGAACGCACCGGAGGCGCCCCAGGCGAGCGCCGAGCGCCCGTCGCGCGGCCGTAAGCCTGCTGGCTTTCGCCGCTCTAGTCGTATCCGTCCTGGTCGCCGGGATGGGCGCGGCGGCACCCAAGGCGGCGGCCGCGACCTGCGGCACCACCAACGTAGCGCTGAACAAGACCGCGACGGCCTCGTCGACGGAGAACGCGGGCACCCCCGCGTCGGCAGCGGTCGACGGCAACACAGGGACGAGATGGTCGTCGGCGTTCTCCGACCCGCAGTGGCTCGAAGTCGACCTCGGCTCCTCGCAGAGCATCTGCGGAGTGTCGC
>JAVEEO010000513.1 GCA_030840415.1 Pseudonocardiales bacterium
CCTCCGCCAGCAGGCCGGCGACATCGCCCAGGACGTGCCGGCCACCGGACACCACCGGCCGGCCGGCCACCAGCACCGTGTCGACATCGGCGGCGCCGGCCACCAGCACCAGCTGGCCGGGCAGCGCGCCGGCGGTCCGCACCGTGTCCATCCGCAGCGCCACCAGGTCGGCCCGCTGGCCGGGTGCCAGGCTGCCGGCGTCCGGCCAGCCCAGGCTGGCATGCCCGGTCAGCGCGTCGACCAGCTCGGACGGGCTGAACCGGCCGCGCCGCAGGCTGGCCAGCCGGGCGTCGGCCTCCAGCGCGCGAGCCTCCTCCAGCAGGTCCACGCTTGCGTTCTGGTCGCTGCCCAGGGTTAGCCGGGCACCTGCCGCGGCCAGCTCCGGCGCCGGCCCGATGCCGTCGGCCAGGTCGCGCTCGGTGGTCGGGCAGAAGCTGATGTTGGTGCGGCTACGGCCGTAGCCGGCGATGTCCTGCTCGCTCAGGTGGGTGGCGTGCACCGCGGTGTGCAGCGGGCCGCCGAAGCCGTGCCTGGCCAGCAGCTCGGTGGGGCTGCAGCCGTAGTAGGCCCAGGTGGCCTCGTTCTCGGCCGGCTGCTCGGAGACGTGCGCGTGCAGGGGGCGGCCGGCCGCGGCTGCCACCACCTTGTCGAGCTGGTCGGCCGGCACCGCCCGGACCGAGTGGATCGCCGCGCCGATCCGGACCGCCGCGCTGTCCGGCCCGGCGTGGGCCTCGGCCAGCTGCGCCACCCGGTGCTGCCAGCCGGCGGCCGAGCCGTCGCTGAACCGGCGCTGGACGTCGTCGACCTCGGTGTGCCCGTCCGGACCCAGGCCGCCGCTGAGGTAGCAGGTGTCCAGCAGCGTGATGCGGATGCCGGCCTCGCCGGCGGCCCGAACCAGCTCGTGGCCGAAGGCGTTCGGATCGGGATAGCGGCTGCCGTCGGGCCGGTGGTGCAGGTAGTGGAACTCGCCCACCGCGGTGATCCCGGCCAGCGCCATCTCCGCGTACACCGCCCTGGCCAGCAGGTGGTAGGAGGCCGGCTCCAGCCGCCGGGCCAGCGCGTACATCCGGTCCCGCCAGGTCCAGAAGGTGCCGCCGCTGTCGTGGGTGCGGCCCCGCAGCGCCCGATGGAAGGCGTGCGAATGGGTGTTGGCGAAGCCCGGCAGCACCAGGCCGGGCAGCCGGACGTCCGGTCGGGCCGGGGGCACGCCGACCTCGATCCGCACCCAGCGGCCGGCCTCGGCCACCAGCCGCACCCGCTCCGCGACGCCCTCGGGCAACCAGCCGTACGGAGCCCAGTAGCTGCTCATCCGGCCCGCCGTTCAGCCGGCAAGGTCGGCCACCACCGCGGTCAGCGCCCGCACCCCGGCGTGGCAGTCGGCGTGCTCGGCGTGCTCGGCCGGCGAGTGCGAGATGCCGGTGGGGTTGCGCACGAACAGCATGGCGCTGGGGATGCCGGCGTTGGCCAGGATGCCGGCGTCGTGGCCGGCGCCGGTGCTCAGCACCGGGGCACCGGGCAGCACCGCCCCGATCCGCCGGCCGAGCGCGGCGTCGAAGCCGGTGTCGTCGGTCCAGGACTCTTGCCGCAGGCTGCCCCCGGCTGCGGCAGCCAGCTCCCGCAGCTCGGCGACTACCGCCTGGACCTGGTCGGCGTCCGGCCCGCGGGCATCGAGCCAGGCGGTCACCTGGGATGGGATCGCGTTGACGCCATTGGGCAACACGCTCACCTTGCCCATGGTCGCCACCGAGTCGCGGCGCTCGGCCGCCTCCCGGGCGGCCAGGATCAGCCGGGCATAGGCCAGCATCGGATCGCGGCGGTCGGCCAGCCGGGTGGTGCCGGCATGGTTGGCCTCGCCCGGCAGCTCGATCCGCCAGCGCCCGTGTGGCCAGATCGACGAGCCCACCGCCACCGGGGAATCGAGGTCGACCAGGCCCCGGCCCTGCTCGACGTGCAACTCGACGAAGCCGTCGATCCGGTCGAGGGTCTCGGGGTCGGGGCCGATGGCATTCGGGTCGAGGCCGGCGCCGCGCATCGCGGCGGCCAGGCTGGTCCCCTCGGCGTCCAGCAGCGCGCGGGCCCGGTCGGGCGCCAGGGCACCGGTGATCAACCTCGACCCGGCGCACGCGATGCCGAACCGGGCACCTTCCTCGTCGGTGAAGTTGACGATTCCGATCGGCCGGCCGGGCCGGAAGTCCTGCTGCCGCAGCGCGTCCACCGCCGCGAACGCCGACACCACGCCCAGCGGACCGTCGAAGGCGCCGCCGTCGGGCACCGAGTCGAGGTGGCTGCCGATTGCCAGCCCACGCTGCCGGGGCGACGGCTCGCCCCACCAGGCCCACTGGTTGCCGGCCCGGTCGAGCACCAGCGACAGCCCGCGGGCGGCCGCCTGGGCCGCGAACCACTCACGCAGGTCGGAGTCGGTGCGGGTCCAGGCGAACCGCTGGTATCCGCCGGTGCCGGCCCGCCGTCCGATCGGTGCGAGCTCGTCCCACATCCGGTCGAAGGACGGCAGGCCGGCCATCCCAGTCGTGCTCAGGGTCTAGGCCAGCCCGGCGTCGGACAGCCACTTCTGGGCGACCGTCTCGGCGTTCTGCTTCTCCAGCGACACCTGCTCGTTCAACTTCACCAGGTCGTCGGTGGTGAGCTTGGCCGACACCGCGTTCAGCGCGTTCTTGACCGTGTCCGAGGCCTTGCCGCTGTTGATCAGCGGCAGCACGTTCTGCGCGGTGTAGAGGTTCTTCGGGTCCTCCAGCACCACCCAGCCGTTCTTGTCGATCAGCGGGTCGGTGGTGAAGATGTCGCCGGCGTCGATCTGGCCGTTCTTCAGCGCGTTCTCGGTCAGCGGGCCACCGGCGTCGAGCTTCTTGAACGTCTTGAACTTGACGTTGTAGGTCTTCTCCAGCCCGGGGATGCCGTCGGTCCGGGTCTGGAACTCCGGCGGCGCGCCGAGGGTCAGCTTGTCAGCCACCGCGGCAAGGTCGGCGATCGACTTCAGGCTGTACTTGTCAGCGGTTTCCTTCTTGACGACGATCGCGTCCTTGTCCTCCGCGGCGGACTGGGTAAGCACCGTCAGCGGCTGCGGGGTGGCCTTCTGCAGCGCGGCGAAGACGTCGGTCGCGCTGACCGCGGTCGCGCTCTTGTCGAAGTACTGCAGCAGCACGCCGGAGTACTCCGGGATCAGGTCGATCGAGCCGTCCTTGACCGCGGGGATGTAGGTCTCGCGGCTGCCGATGTTGAGCTTGGTGCTCACCTTGACACCCTTGGCCTTGAGGGCGCCGGCGTAGATGTTGGCCAGCACCACGTTCTCCTGGAAGTTCGCCGAGCCCACCACGATGGTGTCGGTGGGGGCGGACGAACCGCCGTTGCCGGCCGGGGCGTTGCTGGTCGGGTTGGAACTGCTTCCGCAGGCGGTGACCAGCAACAAGCCGGTTCCTACGGCAGCCGCGGTCAGGGCGCGGATCGATGTCATGTCAAGTCTCCTGTCGTCGGAACTGATCATAGTGCGAACCGGACTTCTCACTCAGGTCAGCGGTGCGGCGGCGATCATCGCCTGCTGCTCGGCGGGATCGACGATGCGCTTGCGGGAGTACCGGCCGGTGATGCCGCGCGAGACGGCGTAGCGCTGGACCGCCGCGAGCAGCACGTCGATCAGCAGCGCCAGCACGGCCACCAGCACCGCGCCGGATGCCATCTGCGGATAGTCCTGCTGGGCCAGGCCATCGATCAGGTAGCGGCCCAGCCCGCCGAGCGAGACGTAGGCGGTGATGGTGGCGGTGGCGATGACCTGCAGGAACGAGCTGCGGATGCCGGAGAAGATCAGCGGCAGCGCGTTGGGCAGTTCGACCTGCCACAGCGTCTGGCTGCCGCGCATGCCCATCCCGCGCGCGGCGTCGCGCACCGCCGGATCGACCGCGCTGATGCCGGCGTAGGTATTGGTCAACATGGACGGAATGGCCAACAACACCAGGACGATCTCGCTCGGGATCAGGTAGGTCGCCGTTCCGGTGCTGTGGATGTGCGGCGCGATCAGGATGACGAAGAAGGTGAGCAGGCCGACCGTCGGCAGTGCCCGGAACGAGTTGGCGATCGCCACCACCACGAAGCTGCCCCGGCCGGTGTGGCCGATCAGCAGGCCGAGCGGCAGCGCGATGGCCGCGGCGATCAACAGCGCGATCAGCGAGTACTGCAGGTGTTCTCTGAGATGGATCGGAACACCGTCGGGGCCGTGCCAGTGCGCGGAGTCCGACAGCCAGTTCCAGATTTCGGCGATCATCGCGGCACCGCCCGCCGCCACGGGGTCAGCACCCTGGCCACCAGCTGGATCACGCTGTCGAAGGCCAGCGCCAGCAGCACCGACAGCAGGATGCCGAGCAGGATCGGGGTCTGGTAGCTGAGCTGGAAGCCGTTGGTGAACAGTTGGCCCAGCTCGGGAACGCCGATCAGCGCCGCCACCGACACCAGGCTGACGTTGGACACCGCCGCCACCCGCAGCCCGGCGGCGATCACCGGCACCGCGATCGGCAGTTCCACCTTGAGCAACCGGCCGAGCCGGCGGTAGCCCATCGCGGTCGCGGCCTGCAGCACGTCCTCGGACACCGATCCCAGCGCATCGGCCACCACCCGCACCAACAGCGCCACGGTGTAGACGGTCAATGCCACCACGACGTTGGTCGGGTCCAGGATCCGGGTCTTGAGCAGCCCCGGCAGCAGGATGAACAGTGCCAGCGACGGGATCGTGTAGAGCAGGCCCGCCACCGTCACCACCGGCGGGTAGAGCCAGCGGTAGCGGCGGGCCAGCCAGCCCAGCGGCAACGCGATCAGCAGCCCGAACAGCAGCGGCAGCGCCGACAGCCGGGCATGCCAGCCCAGCCAGCCGTTGATCTGGTCGGAGTTCTGCCGGTAGTAGTCGATCACTGGCCACCACCGCCGACCGGTTGCGGGTTCGGATCGGCCGGGGCCCGCCGCTCGATCAACGCCAGCACCTCGCTGGCGGTCACGGTGCCGGCCAGCCGGCCAGCCTCGTCCACGATCACACCGCGCCCGCTCGGTGAGGACAGGCAGGCATCCAGTACGGCGCGCAGCGACGCGTCCGCGCCGGCCACCGTGCCGCCCCGGTGCAGCAGGTCCTCGGTGACGGTGGTGTCAGCGCCGGGTCGGGAGTCGGCCAGCCGCAGCCAGCCCTGCGGGGCGCCCTGGTCGTCGACGGCCAGCAGCCAGCCGTCGGCGGCCTCGGCACCGGTCAGCGCCGAGCCCATCGCGATCGTCGGCTCGTCGTGGGTGGCCAGTTCGCCGACCGGGGTGAAGCCCAGCGCGCGATAGCCCCGGTCCCGGCCGACGAAGGCCGCCACGAAGGCGTCGGCCGGCTCGCTCAGCAACTGCGCCGGGGTCGCCAGCTGCGCCAGCCGGCCGCCGACCCGCAACACCGCCACCTGGTCGCCGAGCTTGATCGCCTCGTCGATGTCGTGGGTGACGAACACGATGGTCTTGCCGAGCTCGTTCTGCAGTCGCAGGAACTCCTCCTGCAACTGGTCGCGGGCGATTGGATCGACTGCGCTGAAAGGTTCGTCCATCAGCATCACCGGCGGATCGGCGGCCAGTGCCCGGGCCACCCCGACCCGCTGCTGCTGGCCGCCGGACAGTTGGGCGGGATAGCGCTCGGCGAAGTGCGCCGGCAGGCCGACCCGTTCGAGCAGTTCACGGCCGCGGGCCCGGGCCTTATTGCGGTCCCAGCCCAGCAGCAGCGGCACGGTGGCGATGTTGTCGACGATGGTGCGGTGCGGGAACAGCCCGGCGTGCTGGATGACGTAGCCGATCTGGCGGCGCAGCTCGTGGGTCGCGATCCGCGAGGTGTCCTGGTCGTCGAGCCAGATGCTGCCCGAAGTGGGCTCGATCATCCGGTTGATCATCCGCAGCGAGGTGGTCTTGCCGCAGCCGGACGGGCCGACGAAGACGGTGATCTGGCCCGAGGGCGCCACCAGATCCAGAGAGTCGACGGCCACCGTGCCGTCGGGATAATGCTTGGAAACCGAGTCGAAGCGGATCACGAGGGGGTCTCTTCCCGCCGGTCGGGGACACTGCCCCGAAGTGTCGTCAATTCCTGCTGGCCGGTAGCGGTTCTCAAAGCATGAACCTGCATTGTGACAGAATTCGCCTTCCACACGACACAGGCCGATGGAGAGGCGCCCGGGTGATCCGGATCGACGGGCGGCGCTTGAGCACCGCACAGATCGCGGCGGCCGCGGACGGGCCGCTGTCGGTCGAGGTGAGCGAGCGGGCACTGGCGGAGGTGCTGCGATCGCACCAGCAGGCCGTCCTCGCCGGCACGCTGCGGCCGATCTACGGGCTGACCACCGGCGTGGGTGCCAACCGGACGGTCGACGTCGAGCCGGATACCGCCGGTGCCCAGGGGCTGCTGCGCAGCCATGCCACCGCGGCCGGCCTTCCCCGCTCGGCCGAGCGGGTGCGGGCGATGCTGCTGATCCGGCTCAACCACCTGTGCGCCGGCGGCGCCGGGCTCCGCCCGGCGGTGGTGCGCGCCCTCGCCGACATGATCAACGCCGACGCGCTGCCAGTGATCCGGGAGTTCGTGGGCATCGGCACCGCCGAGCTCTCGGCGCTGGCCGCCACCGCGCTGGCACTGCAGGAGCGCTCGCCGGCGGCCGACCGGCTGGTGTTCGGGCCGCACGACGCGCTGCCGTTCATCTCCAGCAACGCCGCCGCGCTGTCCGACGCGGCGCTGGCCGTCGCCCGGCTGGGGACCGGCGCGCGGGCCGCGCTGGCGGTCGCGGCACTGAGCTTCGCCGCGGTCCGGGGCAACGCCGAGGCCTACGCCGCGCCGGTCGAACGGGCCACTCCGATGCCCGGCGCGCGGACCGCCTGCCGGGTGATGCGCGGCCTGGTCGGCGCCCCGGAACCGGCCCGGATCCAGGACCCGTACGGCCTGCGCGCGCTACCGCAGGGGCACGGCATGCTGCTCGACGCGCTCACCGGGCTGCGGACGACCATCGACGCCTTCGTCAACGCCCCGTCGGAGAACCCGGTGATCCTGGCCGACGGCTCGGTCGCCCATCACGGCGGCTTCCACGCCGGGTACCTGGCGCTGGCCTGCGACGCCGCCGCGATCGCCGCGGTGCAGTCCGGCCAGTTGTCGCTGAACCGGCTGACCTACGCCAGCGAGCCCAACCACACCGGTCTGGAGCCGTTCCTCGGCGACGGCACGCCCGGCGCGTCCGGGGTGATGGTGGTCGAGTACGTGGCCGCCGCGGCACTGGGCGATCTGCGGGCGGCCGCGGCGCCGGCCTCGACCCAGAGCATCACCCTCTCGCGCGGCATCGAGGACACCGCCAGCTTCGCCTCGCTGGCGGCGCGGCAGTTGCTGACCGCCGCCGAGCGCTACGAGTTGCTGGTGGCCTGCGAACTGGTGGCCGCGGTGCGGGCGGTCCGGATGAGCGGACCGGCGCTGACCGGCCCCCAGTTGCGCGCCGTCGAGCTGTGCGCCGGGCTGCCCGAGGCCGCCGGCGACCGGGACCTGACCGCCGACCTGGAGATCGCGCAGCGGCTCGTCCCGGCGCTGGCCGAGCTGGTGGTCGAACACTACGACGGCTAGCCGGACCGGTCTGGCTCCGAGCGCCCGCCGGCCCCCTCGTCGGCGAGCAGGGCGTAGCCGACCCCATCGATCCAGCCCTCGGACCGGTGCAGCGACTCGCGCACGGTGTAGAGCTCGCGCCGCATCCCGACCCGCTCCATCAGCCGCCAGGACGCCTCGTTACCGGCGAAGCAGTTGGCCGTCACCCGGTGCAGGCGCAGATCCGTGAAGCAGATCCGGATCAGCTCGCGGACCGCCTCGGTGGCGTAGCCGTGCCCGGCGTGAGCGGGATCGAACACCCAGCCCAGTTCGGCCTGCGCTCCGCGGGCCCGCTCGACGATCTCGGCCTGCGCCCAGGCATCCGCGACGGTGATCATCAGCTCGCCGATCACCGCGCCGTCGAGTTCAACCATGATCATCTTCGCCAGCCGGCCCGGCGACTCGAAGACGGCGCGGTACTCCTCGATCGTCGCCGGACTGTTGGGCAACCAGTAGCCGACGGACTCGTGCCGGCGGAACGCCCAGGTCCTCGCCAGATCCTCCGCAGTGCCCCGTCGCAGCAGCAGCCGGGCAGTGTGCACCGGCCAGCCGACGGCGCCCAGCGGTGAGCACGGATCACCCTGCACCGTCAACCCGATCCTCCTTCGTGCCGCGCCACCACCTCACCGAGTGCTGCCACCCGGACCAGGCCTGCCGCCACCATGATGACGTCACCGGCCGCCGGGCACCGCACACCACCCACCCCGCACTGGCCAACCGAAGGCCGACGAGCGACCATGGCTGCCATGACTACTTCTCCCGGGGCGATCCGCGCCGCTCGAGGTACCGAGCTGAGCGCGCTGAGCTGGCAGACCGAGGCGCCGCTGCGCATGCTGATGAACAACCTCGA
>JAVEEO010000529.1 GCA_030840415.1 Pseudonocardiales bacterium
AGAGCTGCCTCACGGGTCCGCAACTCCGGCGGCAGCGTGACACAGGGCACCCGCGGCGTGGCTAGCAACGGCAGTCCGTACAGCGCCACCGCGCTGGCATGGCTGACGGTGGCGGTCGGAATTCGCAGCGCGGCGGCGATAGCGCGTTGTCCCAGCCTGAGCCGGTCCAGTCCGGGCCCGGACTCAGGGGTTTCACCGACCGCAAACGCACCGCGGCGAAGCCTGATCAGCCGGTCGGTTCGCAAGGCATGTCGCAAGCCGGCTTCCGACCAGCCCGCCTCGAATGCTTGAGCGATGGTGAAGACGCCGAACTGGTGCTCGGCTTGCCGCGGGATCCTGGGCACCCCGGAAGCATCGCGGTCGGAGTAGGTGCGATCCGGTGTGACCCGAAGCCCTGTGGACAACTGCCGGTTGTCCCCAACCGGCCGCTTTCAAGCCCATTGTGCGGCCCGAAACGTCGCTAGGAGTACGAGATCAACGACGTTTCAGGCCGCACAATGGCGAAGGGGCTCGTTACAGGTCGGGGCCCTGGGCTCGCAGCTTGTCGACCTCCGACATGGCCTGACGCAGGCTGGCCAGCCACTCCTCGGTGTGCTGACCGACCAGGTTCACCGCCCAGGCCAGTGCCTCGGACCGGGACCGGGCGATGCCGGCGTCGACGAGGGTGTCGAGCACCTGACGCTCGGGCTGGCGCAACCGCGTCATGACCGGGACCGACAGGTGGGTGAACAGCACCTGGGTGCTGCCCAGTTGGGCGCCCCAGGCCACCTTGCGGCCGTAGCGCGCCTCGGCCTCGGCGGCGATCTTCATCCGCTCGGCCCGGGTGTCCTCCCGGAACCGGCTGATCCGGCCGGCAGCTGCGGCCTCGCTGCGCGGGTCCGGGACCTCGCCGGCCGGCTCGGCGGCCGCTTCGGATCCTTCGCCGGCCACCTCGGCGCCGACCGGCGGCAACTGGCCGGTGACGATGATCTCCTCGCGGTCTACGGTGACCGACGCCGGGCCGACGAACCAGTCCGAGGGCAACCGGCCGGTGAACCAGGCGGCGGCGTCGTCGGCCGGCGGCAGTTCGGCCTGCTGCCAGCCACCGGGGCGCCCGAAGCCGCCTCGATGACCGCTGCCGCGCGGACCGCCGGGGCCGCCCCGGCCGCGCCCGCCGCGGCCGAAGCCCGGGCCGCCACCGGGACCGGGCCCACCAGAAGGACCGGGATCGGGTGAGTGTCCTGCGTTCATGATGGCCTCCGTAGTGCATCAGCTCTGTATTACATCAACGGTGTTATTACATGATTACACCGTTGAACACGACTGGGCAAGGGGGTGCTGCGGAGGCTGGCCGTCAGCGGCTGAGGGTCATCACATTGCTGCCCGCGGCGTAGTCGGTGTCGACGATGCGGCCGTCGCCGGGCCGGTGCACCCGGCTGCGGGACAGGTCCCTGGTGATGAAGGTGCGCAGCAGCCACCGGTCCTCGCCGTTGCCGTGGTGGCGGAACGAACTGCGGCCGTGGAAGGCGTCGTGGTTGTCGATCAGCAGCAGGTCACCGGCCTCCAGCCTGGTGTCGATCACGGCCTCCGACGCCACCGCGTACAGGGTGTCCAGGGCGGCTTGCGCCTCGTCGTCCAGGCCCCTGGTCTCGGCGAAGTCGCAGCGGATCCGGGGGCGCTCCGGATCGCCGTCCAGCACCCGGACCGGACCGATCAGGATCGGATCGGTCAGGCCCGACCCGCGCAGGAACGACCCGTCGACGGTGGTGGAGAAGCGCGGCTCGCTCAGCACCGCCAGGGTCCGGGCATCCAACAGCGGCAGCAGGACGGCGGTCGGGGCGAGCACTGTCCGGGCGATCCGCTCCGGATCGGGCCGTAGGCACAGCAGGCCGATGACGTCGGCTCGGTACTCGGTGAACACCGTCTCGCAGTGCAGCTCCAGCAGTGCCCGGCTGGAGATCGATTGCTGAGTGTCCTCGAAGCCGGCTACCGGCAGGATGTCCTGGATGATCTGGCCGGCGAGTTCGGGCTGGAAGCCGAACTGCTCGCCGACCAGCGCCGACGCCAGGCTGAACACCCGGGCCGCCGGCAACCGGATGCCCAGGCCGTAGTCGGCGTGGTCGGGGGTGGGCGGCAGCGGGTCGACCGGCAGGTTGCGGATCAGCAGCCCCCCGGAGGGATCGCCGGTGCGTCGGAAGTGCAGGCCGGCCCGCCGGATCCGCTCGGGCAGCCGCGAGCTGAGCAGCTGGGCGGTCATCACGAAGTCCTCGGTCTCGGTCACCGGATCGTGGCCGGCCAGCTCGTCGGCCAGCCTCCGGAAGGCGTCCTGCTCCTCCTCCGTCAGACAGATCTGGGTCGGGTAGAGATCACTCATTGACTGCTCCAGCGGGTCGATTCGGCTTTGTGGAAAGGGGGTTCTTTGCTAGGAGAGGGACGGCTGAATACACCTCGCCGGTCGTCGCCCGGCCGCTCAGTCGCCGGCGACCGACGGTGCCGCGCCGGCCCACCGGGCGTGTTCGAGCCCCCGAGCCCGCTCTCCGGTGGTGTGGTCCATTCCGGCCATCGCCCAGCGCAGCAGCGGCGGCGCCATCACCGACGTGACCACCGCGACCAGCACGATGATGGTGTAAGTGGAGGTGGTGATCACGCCGAGCCGTAGGCCGGCCATCGCGACCACGACCTCGACCACGCCGCGAGCGTTCATCCCGGCGCCGAGGGCCAGGCCTTCGCGGGACGACAACCCGGACAGCCGGGCGCCGAGGAAGGCACCGGCGAACTTGCCGAGCACCGCCACCCCGAGCACCGCCACCGCCGCGAGCGCCACGGTAGGCCGGGCCAGCGCGGTCA
>JAVEEO010000551.1 GCA_030840415.1 Pseudonocardiales bacterium
TGAGCTGCACCTTGAGGGTCCAACTGGGGAACGCACCTCGCCGGATCGACTCGAACAGGTCGCTGACGTGGTAGTCGCTGTCCGATCCGGCCAGCGCGTCGGCCTCGGCCTGGGTGAGGCACTCGACGCCCTGGTCGCTGATGAAGTGGTATTTCACCCAGTGCTTCTCCCCTTGCGCGTTGACCCACATGTAGGTGTGGCTGGAGTATCCGTTCATGTGCCGCCACGTTCGCGGAATGCCGCGGTCACCCATCAGCCAGGTCACCTGGTGCGCCGACTCCGGCGACAGGGTCCAGAAATCCCACTGCATGTCGTGGTCGCGCAGGTTGTTGTCGGCCCGGCGCTTCTGGGAGCGAATGAAGTGCTGGAACTTGATGGGGTCGCGCAGGAAGAACACCGGGGTGTCGTTGCCGACCATGTCGTAGTTGCCCTCGGAGGTGTAGAACTTCAGGGCGAAACCCCGGGGGTCACGCCAGGTGTCCGGGCTGCCGTGCTCTCCGGCCACGGTGGAGAACCTGGCCACCATCTCGGTCTCGGTGCCCGGCTGGAACAACGCCGCCTTGGTGTAGGCACTGACGTCGCTGGTGACCTCGAACCGGCCGAACGCGCCGCCGCCCTTGGCATGCGGTTGACGCTCCGGCACCCGCTCCCGGTTGAAGTTGGCCATCTGCTCGATGACGTAGTGATCCTGCAGCAGGATCGGGCCGTCCGGGCCGACCGTGAGAGAGTGTTCATCGCTCTCGATGGGAATACCGGCATCTGTCGTCGTCGGCTTGGGCTGTGTGCTGGTCATACTGTTTTCTCCTTACTGGATGGGACCCAGCGCCTTTCGTGGTGGCTGACTGGGCAGACGTGGCGCCCGGCTAGGCGAATGGAGAATGACCTCGGCCGGCTACCTGTCGTCGGGGTTGAGCGCGAGAAAGGTCAGGCCTGCGGCGGCGCCGGCGACGGCCTGCACCACGATGTAGACCCACAGCGTCGACCAGGCGAACAGGCCCGCAACCGCGGCGCCGAGCGTCACAGCGGGGTTGAATGCACCACCGGAGATCCCGCCGACGGCGAATGCGCCTGCCAGCACGGTGAAACCGATCGCCAGGCCGAAGAAGGAGTTGCCCAGTTGGTTCTTGCTGGTGGCCACGTTGAGCACCACGTAGCAGAGGGCGAAGGTGAACAACAGTTCCACGATGGCGGTAGCCGCCAGCGCGTGACCTGACGGGCGCAGGGCCGTTACCGCCGCCGGGTTCACGACGGCGTGGGCGAGTACCCCAGCGACCGCGCCGGCGGCGAGCTGCACGATCCAGTAGCCGCCGGCGTCGGCCAGGCCGATCCGGCGACGCAACAGCGCCGCCATGGTCACGGCTGGGTTGTAGTGGCCACCCGAGACGTGCCCACCTGCGTACACCATCACCATGAGTGCCGCGCCAGCGGCGAACGGGGTGAACGTGCTGTGGCTGAGCACGCTCACCGCCACTGTGAATACCAGGAAGAACGTCCCGATCACCTCGACGGCGTACTTCCGACTTGTGGCTCCCCAGTCGGTGGTGGCTGCCCTCAGTTGTGGGGCAGCCACTATTACCGATTCTGGTTCGCTCGTGATGACATCTGTCATCTGCTTCCTCCTTGCTCCGAGAGTCAGAGTCGCCGTGACCGCGGACTGACCACCGCGGCTTGTCCAGCACAGACAGTCCTGTTCGCCTCTGGCTCGATTGCCCTTTACCTAGCTAACGATTCCGCCGGATGGTTCCGCATTCATCGTTGCCAGCGGCCATCTGCCCCCCCGGCCAGCCGCACCGGCCAATTCCTGCCAGCTGCAACCAAGCTGGTGACTCGAATTTCAACCCCGCGCTGTAGCGGCCGGCGCAGCAGTGGCGCGAAACAGAGTTCCATGCAGGCTGCCTCGCGCGGTCCGGAGCGCGACGGTGACCCAGGCTGCGACCAGACCGAAGTAGGACAGCACGGCCGCCAATTGAAACAGGTCCGATCCAGTGCGCAGAGCGAGCTCGGAGCTGCCCAGGACGAAGGTGCCGACGGGGAATGTGAATGACCACCACGTCAACGAGAACGGCAGGTGTTCACGGACGGTGCGGATTGTTATGGCGGCGGCGATTGCACTCCACAGCAGTGCAAAGCCCCACACCGGCACGCCGTAGACCACGCCGAAGGCCTGCAGGGCGGTGGAGTACGGGACTGGCAATGCCTGGTGGGCGACGCCGCCGAGCAGATTGGCGGCGGCGATCGACTGGCCCAGCGGCCCTAGCACGATCCAGAGGGTTGGCACCATCGTCGCGTCGCCCGTTTTATAGACGGCAAGGCGGTACCAGATAAGGGTGATGATCACGATCGAGACGAGCAGCGACAGCCCGAACATCGCATAGCTTGCCAGTAGCAGTGCAAGCCTAGCCTGTCCGGCGGGCGTGTAGGGCACCAGCAGGGCGCCCGTAGAGGCCGACACCATCGGTGGCACGACCGGCATCAGCCAACCGCCGAACGCGCTGTCGGGTCTGATGGCGTACCGGGTGAAGGTCAGGTACGGCACGACCCCGGCGGCGAGCAGGCCCGACACGGTGCCGCCGAACCACAACACCCAGTCGACGTCGATGGCGACCCGCAGGCCCAGGATGTCGCGTCCGAGCAGTATCGTTCCGGCTCCGACCGTGAGGAAAGCCATTGGCGGAGCGCCATAGAAGTGCGCCATCAGGGGGTTGAGAAGGTGGCGTCGCGCAGCACCGGTATCGCGCGCCCAGCCGATGCCAGTCGCGATGGTGAGGGCGACAAGTAAGAAGGCGGCAAGGGCCCAGATCAGAAGAGCGCCGATGTGCAGGCCACGCGGCTGCCACGGCAATGACGCGGCCGCGACCGCGACAATGCCGGTGCCCATGATTGACGCGTACCAATTCGGCGTCAGGTTGGAAAACCCCCGCGACCGGCGCTGCAATTCCCGCACCAAACCGGCCTGAGCCAAGCCATGAGGTCTTCCTTGTCGCCCGATCACTCCGACCGTCGAAGACTCAGTTCTCATACATCCAGAGTTGCTCTGCGAACCGCGCGTTGTCGTTCCGGCCAGCGGCCGTTCTCACCACCCGTTAGCGGCCGCCGTCGGCGCCCGCTGGTGGGTACGCCGAAGCAAGCCCGATGAGGGCTAGCGGGCTTCGAGGAATCTGAGGACCGCCAGCACCCGTCGATGATCGGTCGCGCTCTCCGGCAGGTCGAGCTTGGTCAGGATGCTGCGGACATGCTTCTCGACCGTGCCCTCGGAAACGAAGATCTGATGAGCGATGCCCGCGTTGGAGGCGCCCTCGGCCATCAGAGCAAGCACCTCGCGCTCCCGCGGCGACAGGACGTCCAGCGGATCACGCCGTCGCCGAGCCATCACGAGCTCCTGCACCAACGACGGATCCACCACCGACGCGCCCGCGGTGATCCGCTCGATCGTCTCGATGAACTGCCCTACATCAGTCACTCGACTCTTCAACAGGTAACCCAGGCGCTGCCCGCCGGCCAACAACTCCATCGCCTCGTCCACCTCCACGTGCGCAGACAACACGACGATCGCCGTGTCCGGCAACTCGGCGCGGATCACCCGAGCCGCGGCCAGACCCTCGGTCGCATGCGCCGGTGGCATCCGGATATCGATGATCGCCAGCTCCGGCCTGGTCGAGCGGACCAGAGCCAGCAGTTCGACCCCGTTACCGGCCTGACCCACCACCTCGAACCCCGAACCGGCGAGCAAGCTGGCCAGGCCCTCACGCAACAGAACATCATCGTCGGCGAGCACGACTCGAGTCGGCATCCCACGAGTATCGGCCATCCCAGCCGCCGCCGCCAAAAAGATCACGACCGTCGCCCCTTACTCGCAGTTCACGGCGTGTGGCCGAGGATCCGGTCGATTTCCCGCGCCGACAGCTCTGACTTCGCCAGGAAGCCGGCCGCCGGGCTTTCGGCGATCAGCTCCGTGTAGTCCGTTTCGGCGCCCGCCGAGATCATGATCACCTCGGCACTGCCGCGCTGACCATCCTGGGTCAGGAGCCGGGCAGCGTCAAAGCCGTCCTCGTCTCCCAGCCCGATGTCGACGAGGATGACGTCCGGCCGTAGCGCCCGGGCCTGCCGTAGGGCCTCGGCGGTGCTTGAGGCCACTCCCACGACTGTCACGCCCTCTCGCCGCAGAAGGACGCTGGCTGCATCAAGAAAGGCATCGTTGTCGTCAACAAGCAGGCAGCGTAGCGGCATTCGATCATGCTCGCAGGGCTGCCGCGCCGCCACATTGCAGCTAGCAGGAATTCTGCCGCCACCCGGAAGCATCGCTGTCACCCACCGGTTAACGAGAACGACTCCCCCGCGCGGCCGATGAGAACGCGGCATGCCCTGACCGAGGAGACGATCGCGCATGTATCTCATTCGCCGGTTCTCCGAGCGTGATCGCGGACTGGCGGCGCTCCGACGGGCGGTCCGAACCGCGATCATCATGCCGAGCGTGTTCGCCATCGGCGTGAAGGTTCTACATAGCCCTGATATCGCAACCTTCGCCGCATTCGGCTCGTTTGCGATGTTGCTGCTTGTGGACTTCGGAGGCCCGCTTCGCGACCGCGCGCAGGCCCAGCTCACGCTCGCTGTGACAGGTGCCGTTCTGGTGACCCTGGGCACCCTCGCATCCCGGTCCGCGTGGCTGGCCGCCGCGGCGATGGCTGTCATCGGGTTCGGAGTGCTGTTCTCAGGCGTGGTGAGCTCGGTGCTCGCCGGCGCGACAACCTCGCTGCTGCTGGCTTTCATCCTGCCGGTGTCACTCCCGGCGCCAGCTTCGGCGGCCCCGGACCGATTGGCCGGCTGGGTCATGGCATCGGCCGCCTCGCTGGTCGCCATCACCCTGCTCTGGCCCGCGCCGGTAGACGATCCGCTGCGCAGGCTCGCTGTCGACGCCTGCCGTGCCCTCGGTCACCGCTTGCAAACGGAGGCGGCGTTCCTGCAAGTTAACCGGGCGCGCGTCCAGACCTCGGCTGCTCTCGGCGGTCGCGACGAGAAAGTCGACGCCGCAGCGACCACGGCCGTGACGGCATTGCATCGCGGATTCCTTGCCATGCCGTACCGCCCGACAGGGTTGAGCACATCAGCGCGAGCCGTCGTCCGCTTGGTGGACGAGCTGAACTGGCTGAACGGGATTGTAGGTGAGACGGCGCCCCACTCGGCCGAAGCACCGGTCAACCGGACGGTCCTGAGCGTCAAGGCCGCGGCAGCGGCTGTCCTGGATCGCGGGGCGGACCTGCTGGAGGGGACCGCACCTGGACCGGATGCGCTGCACTCGGCGATGCTGCAACTGGAACTCGCGTTGGCTGCCATGGAGCGGGACGCGACGGTGCGACTTCCGGTGCGGCACGCGTTGGTGAGCAGCAGCCTCGCTGGTGACGGAGCCACCGGTGCCGCCGATCATGTCGAGGAATTCCTGACGTCGCTGGATCCGAGCTTCCGCGGCCAGAAACTGGCCTACGCGGTTTCGGTGATCGGCCGCAACATCGACCTCGCCGCTGCCGCCGAGCGCCGAAGCTGGTGGGACCGATTGCTGGGACGCCAGCCCCCCGGGATCGCCGGAACGCTGTCGGCGGCGCAGGAGCGCGCTGCGGCTCACGTCGAGCGGCACTCGGTGTGGCTGCACAACAGCGTCCGTGGGGCAATCGGCCTCGGCCTGGCGGTGCTGGTAGCCAACCGCACCGGCGTCCAGCATTCGTTCTGGGTCGTCCTCGGCACCCTGTCGGTGCTGCGTTCGAGCGCTGTGAACACTGGCCAGAACGTGCTGCGGGCACTGCTCGGCACGGTTGCGGGCTTCATCGTTGGCGCGATCCTGCTGGTGCCGATCGGCAGCCACGCGACAGTGCTGTGGATGCTGCTGCCTCTTGCGATTCTGTTCGCCGGTGTCGCGCCTGCGGTCAACTCCTTAGCGGCCGGCCAAGCAGCCTTCACGATCATGGTGGTGGTCCTGTTCAACATCGTCCAGCCGGCGGGCTGGCGGGTGGGCCTGCTGCGCATCGAGGACATAGCCATCGGCTGCGGCGTGAGCCTTTTCGTCGGTCTGCTGTTCTGGCCGCGGGGCGCGGGAGCGGCGTTGAGCCAGGCCCTGTCCGAGGCATACACCGAGAGCGCTCGCTACCTCGCCGATGCCGTCGCCTTCGGCATGGAGCGCTGTGACCAGGGCGAGCCACCGACGCAGGTTCCCACCGAGTCCGCCACCCGCGCCGCTGCGGCATCGCGGCGGCTCGACGACACGTTTCGCAACTACCTGGCCGAGCAAGGAGCAAAGCCACTCCCGCTCTCCGACGTCACCAGCCTCGTCACCGGGGCCGCGGAGCTTCGGCTGGCCGGCGATGCGGTGCTGGAGTTGTGGCAGCGCGACGACGGAAAAGCAGTCGGCGATCGTGCTGCGGCTCGGCATGAGCTACTCGCCGCCACTGAGCAGGTTCGAGGCTGGTACTTCGACCTTGCCGCAAGCTTTCTCGGCCATCGCCCGCTGCGCGATCCGCTTGGCCATGACAAGCTCGCCGACGGCCGACTGGTGGAGGCGGTGCGGAGCGATCTCTCCGGCCAGGACGGGCGAGCGAGCGCCACCGCGGTACGAGTCATCTGGACCGGCGATCACCTGGATGCGGCGCGCCGGCTGCAGGCGACGCTGATCGAACCGGCGCGCGCGGCCGCCACCAGGCGCAGGCCTGCGCTGCTGAGCTGGGCGCCGTAGCTGAACGCGCCGTCTTCCGAGTGCGCGTCTGGAGCTACCAGCTAGCCGGTACTGCGGCTGGCCGTCTGCGGGGCAGACCGCCCTATGCCTGATCGTGAGGATAGAGGCACGGGCCGCCGGGCTCTCACGCGACATGAGGAGGCAGTAATGAATGCGAGCGAACAGACCGCGGCTGGAGTGACAGTTCCCGACACCAAGCTGGCGCGCGATGCCACAGACCTGGTGCGCGACTGCACCACCGATCTGATCTATCACCATTCCCGCCGGGTCTACTGGTTCGGCAGTTTGCAGGGCGGAAACCGAGGCCTCAGCTTCGACCCTGAACTGCTCTACATCGCAGCGATGTTCCACGACATCGGACTGAACGAGCAGTTCCGCGGCAGCGGCCGGCGCTTCGAGGTAGACAGCGCCGACGACGCCCGCCGCTTTCTGCAGGGCCACAGCGTGCCCGAGGACAGCATCCGCAGGGTCTGGACGGCCATCGCCCTGCACACCACACCCGGCATCCCGGAGTTCATGGAACCCGAGGTCGCCCTGGTCACCGCGGGCGTCGAATACGACGTACTCGGCATCGGATACCACGACATCAGCGACGCCACCCGCGCCGAGATCACCGCCCTGCACCCGCGGCCAGACTTCAAAGCCGGCATCCTCCAGGCGTTCACCGAAGGCATCGCACCCAAACCGGAGACGACGTTCGGCAACGTGAAAGCCGATGTCCTGCAGCGATTCGTCCCCGGCTACCAACGCGGCAACTTCGTCGACATCATCGAGAACTCGGATTGGCCGGAATAGCTTCTTTCCCGACCTCTATCGACTCCGGCGACCGGCGCCCAGGCGTTGCCGGCGCGCATGACATCGGACTACCGTCAGCGCTATGAACGCGCCTCACACCGGCGCCGGCTTGGGGCATGCCGCCGAAGCGGCGGCCGTCCACCATCTGCACGACCAGACACGCCTGGGTCAACTCGTCGAGGAGCAGGCCGCATTGCGGCGAGTAGCCACCCTGGTGGCCGGCGGCGCGCTGCCGGCCGACGTGTTCACCGCGGTGGCCGAGGAGATCCGCCAACTGTTCGGCGCGGACAACGCCGGCGTGGGACGCTTCGAGTCGGATGGGGCGTCGGTCGAGATCGTCAGCAGTGTCGGGAAGGATCCGGTCAAGTTATCGGTCGGAATGCGCCTACCACTGCGCGACTCCCTTCCACCGGCGATTGTGTGGCGGACCGGAGGCTCCGCCCGGGTCGACGAGGATGGATGGAGCAGCGCATCAGATCCGGTCGCCGTTCGGCTGCGCGAGCTAGGGATTCGGTCGATCGTGGCAAGCCCGATCGTCGTCGAAGGCTGCCTGTGGGGCGTGGTGACCGCGTTAACGAGGCGGGGACCGTTTCCGCCCGACACAGCCGATCGCATGTCGGACTTTACAGAGCTCGCCGCGACCTCGATTGCCAACGCCCGCGTCGGGCAGGAACTGCGCGAACTCGCCGACACGCAGGCGGCCTTGAGGCGCCTGTCCATGCTCATCGCGCGAGGCGAACCGCCCGAGGCGGTGTTTGCGGCCGCAACCAGGGAGGCACTCCGGCATTTCGGTAGTGGCACCGCGAGGATGATCCGGTACGAGCCGGATGGAACGGCGACCCTTGTCGCCAATGAAGGCACGACGGGCCCTCACGTGCGAGTCGGGGAACGCTGGGAAGGCTATCCGCCGACCGGGCTGACAGCGACCGTCTTGCGTACCGGTCAGGCCGCTCGGGTCGATGACTACCAGGAGATTCCGGGCGGAGAGCCTTATCTCCGCGAAGGGCTACGGGCCGCGGTTGCCATGCCAATACACGTCAACGGCCAGCTCTGGGGAACGATCGCCGTCGGCTCGGGGCAGGGGCCGTTGCCGCCCGACACCGAGCAGCGGATGACCGAGTTCACCGACCTGGTCGCCATCGCGGTCGCAAACGCGCAGAACCGGGCTGAGCTCATAACCTCTCGGGCACGGATCGTCGCGGCCTCGGATGAGGCCCGGCGGCGGGTCGAGCGGGATCTGCATGACGGCGCACAGCAACGCCTCCTCGCGCTGGCGCTCAGGCTGCGTTTATTGGCCGGACCCGAGGAGAGCAACGAGATCACGGAGGTGGCCGCGGAACTCCTTGACGTGATCGATGAGCTGCGGGAGATCTGCCGTGGCATACATCCGGCGATCCTGACCACCGCAGGGCTGCGGCCGGCGCTGCACGCGCTCGGGCGGCGCTCAGCCGTCCCGGTGAACATGGCCGTTCGGATCGACGGCCGGCTTCCAGAGCCGGTCGAGGTCGGCGCCTACTACGTCGTCTCAGAGATGCTCACCAACGCGGCGAAACACGCGCGCGCCTCGGTCGTTGAGGTGGATGTGGAAGCCTCCGGCGGCACGCTGCGGCTGTGCGTGCGTGACGACGGGGTCGGCG
>JAVEEO010000006.1 GCA_030840415.1 Pseudonocardiales bacterium
CGGCAGCTGAGCTGTTGCCGCCGGTGTCGGAGATCGAGCTGGGCCCGGTGCACCACGCGATCCTGGCGGCGCTGGACGGCGAGCAGGCCCTCTTCCTGCGTGCTATCACCGACCGGGTGCGCGCCCAGTTCGACGCGGCCGGCGCGGGAACCGAGGCGGCGGACCAGGCCGACGCAACCGACAACGGCCGGCCGACCGGAAACGGCCGGGCAACCGGAAACGGCCGGGCAACCGGAAACGGCAAGACAGCCGAGAACGGCAAGACAGCCGAGCAGACCAAGCCATCCGAGGTGTCCGAAGCCGACATCGGCCGGGCCGTCTGGGATCTGGCGTTCGCCGGCCTGCTCACCAACGACACGCTGGCGCCGATACGCGCCCGGCTGGGCGGCGGGCATACCGCGCACGGCCGGCGCCCGGCGGCACCCCGGGCCCGGTACGGCCGGTTCAACCTGGGCCGGCCCGCGTCGACCACCAACGGCCGGCAACCGGCAGCCGCCGCGCTGCCCGGTCGCTGGTCACGGCTACCGGACCGCAGCCCCGACGACACCCACCGGGCGCTGCTGCGCACCGAGGTGCTGCTGGACCGCTACGGCATCCTCACCCGCGGTGAGGTTGCCGCCGAGGGCGTGACCGGCGGCTTCTCGGCGGTCTATCCGGTGCTCCGGCAGGGCGAGGACGCCGGCCGCCACGGGCGGGGGTACTTCGTCGAGGGCCTGGGCGCCGCCCAGTTCGGCCTGACCGGTGCGATCGACCGGCTGCGCGGCCTGGTGAGCGCGGCGGAGCGGGACGAGCCGGCCCAGCCCGAGGCGCTGGTGCTGGCCGCCACCGACCCGGCCAATCCCTACGGTGCCGCCCTGAACTGGCCCGAGCGGGTGCAGCTGCCCGAACTCGAAGCGGGCAAGCGCGGCCACCAGCCCGCCCGCAAGGCCGGGGCACTGGTGGTGCTGGTGGACGGCGAGTGCGCGCTGTACGTCGAACGGGGCGGCCGGACCCTGCTGTCCTTCACCGCGGACGAGGGCCGGCTGCAGGCCGCCGCCGCCGCGCTGGCGGTCAGCGCCAGGGCCGGTTCGCTGGGCAAGCTGCACGTCGAATCGGCCAACGGCGACCCGATCGTGGCCTCGGCACTGGGCCAGGCGCTGGAACACGCCGGCTTCCGGCCGTCGCCGCGCGGACTGCGATTGCGGGCGTGAGGTAGGTGCCCGAAGGCGACACCGTCTACATCGCCTGCCAGCGGCTGCGAGCTGCCCTGGCCGGCCGGGAGGTCACCCGGTTCGAGTTGCGGGTGCCCGCGCTGGCGCTCGCCGACCTGACCGGCAGCACTCTCACCGAGGTGATCCCGCGCGGCAAGCACATCCTGATGCGGTTCTCCACCGGCCAGAGCCTGCACAGCCATCTCCGGATGGACGGCGGCTGGCGGGTCGGGCCGGCCGGTGCCCGGCCGCGCGGGCGGGAGTACGAGATCCGGGCCCTGGTGGGCAACGCGGAGTGGCTGGCCGCCGGGTTCCGGGTGCACGACCTGAAGCTGCTGGACACCGGCGCCGAGCACGAGGTGGTCGGGCACCTCGGTCCGGACCTGTTGGCACCGGACTTCGACCGCGCCGAGGCGCTGCGCCGGTTCGCCGAGCGAGCGTCCCAACCGATCGGCGAAGCGCTGCTCGACCAACGCCTGGTCGCGGGAATCGGCAACGTCTACAAGAGTGAACTGCTCTTCCTGAACAAGCTCAGCCCGTTCCTGCCGGTGGCCGAGGTGCCCGACCTGCCGGCGTTGCTGGACGACTCGGTACGGCTGCTGCGCGGCAACCTCGGCGACAGCCAGCGGTCGACCACCGGATGGCGGCAGCCCGGTCAGCAGTTCTGGGTCTATGGCCGGGCGGGCAAGGGCTGCCGGCGGTGCCGCACCGCGGTGCGCAGCTGCGAGCAGGGCGCTGACCCGGCGGCCGAGCGGATCACGTACTACTGCCCGAGGTGCCAGAACGTGAACGCCTAGCGATCCCGAGTAGGCCTAATGGCGCGAGAGCACGGCCCGTTGGCGTGAGAGCAAGGCCGATGGCCGTGAGCGCAGGACAGCCTCCGGGCTCAGCGGCGCCGCTGTCAGCGTTCGGTGTCGGCCCGCTGGGTGTCGGCCTGCTCGGTCACGGCCTGACCCTGCAACGATCCCTTGGCCTTCTCCAGGGCCGGTGGCGCATCGTCGTCCAGTACGTTCGGAGCGCTGCCGGTGCCACCGGTGCCGGCACCCAGCGAGGCCCGGATCTCGGCCAACCGGGCCTGGCCGGCCATGTTGGTGGTCGCCTTGCGGACCTCCAGCATCCGGCCCTGCACCGAGTTGGTGGCCAGGTCCGCCTGGCCGAGCGCGTTGGCGTACCGTCGCTCGATCTTGTCGCGCACCTCGTCCAGCGACGGGGTGTTGCGCGGCGCGGCCAGCTCGCCCATCTGGTTCAGCGACGCCGACACCTGCTCCTGCATCTTGGCCTGTTCCAACTGGCTGAGCAGCTTGGTCCGCTGCGCCAGCTTCTCCTGCAGCATCATCGCGTTGTCCTGCACCGCCTGACGGGCCTGCTGGGCGGCACCCATCGACTGGTCGTGCAGTTCCTTGAGGTCGGACGCGGCCGACTCGGCGCTCACCAACTGGTTGGCCAGCACCCCGGCTGTCTGCTCGAAGTCAGCGGCCTTGGCCTCGTCACCGGCGGCCCGCGCCTGGTCGGCCAGTACCAGCGCCTGCCGGGCCTGGGCCTGCAGTTCCTCGATCTGGCTGAGCTGCCGGTCGAGCTTGAGCTCGAGCTGGTGCTGGTTGCCGATGACGCTGGCTGCCTGCCGGGTCAGCGCCTCGTGCTGACGCTGGGCGTCCTCGATCGCCTGCTGGATCTGGATCTTGGGGTCGGCCTTCTCGTCCACCTTGGCGCCGAACCAGGCTGAGACGTAACGCCAGGCCTTGATCAAGCCGTTCGCCATCGCTGCTACGACCTTCCGGTAACCGTCGGAGACTTTCCTGGGGTCCAGTCTGCATCATCGCCCATGGGCGGGTCCAAACCCGGCCGGGCGACGGAATACCTGCTCAGAAACCGCAAGCGGTCGCCGGCTACCTCGCCGGCGGCAGGCCCGCGACCAGGACGTCGACGTCGGCTGCGATGTCGGCCTCGTCGGCCGGGGCGATCACGTAGGACGACAGCCAGCGCAGCACCGTCGGCGTGCCGGCCCGGCCGTAGCGGCGCAGCAGTTGCTCCACGGAATGGGCCACCTTCGCCCAACCGGGGGTCCGGACGTCCACCCGGGCCAGCACGGCCAGCGTCGTGGTGTCCTGGCCACCGAGCGCTTCCAGCAGCGGATGCTCCGACACCGCGACCGCTGCCGCGGTCAGCGCCGGTGCGAGCTCCAATGGCCACACCGCGGTAACCAGCCGGTCGATCTCGTCCAGCAGCAAGGCCGCCAGCACGTCCTCGCGGGCCCGGAAGTGGTTGTACAGCGTCGCCTTGGCAACCCCGCCGCGGGCCGCCACCTGCGCCATGGTGATCTTCGTTCCGTTCGCCTCGACCGCCGCCCGGGCGCCGTCGAGGATCGCCGCCCGGCTGCGTGCCATCGGCCCCGTCGCGCGCGCGGTCACCCTGGCCCCCGGCGAGCGATGCGGTGCCGACCCGCTGCCGGCCGGTCGCGGCCGGGTCACACCGGACGGTGCCGCCGGTACCGCGGGCGCCACCGTCCGGGGCTGCGGGCCGGGCACCGGACCGGCGGTGGTGGGGCGCAGTACGAAGTCGCTGAGCGGATCGGAGCGGCGGGGGGAGCTGTACGAACTCATACCCCGAAGCTAGGCGGCGCACCGGCGGCCGGGGGCGAGCCACCCACCCGACACGCCCATTGTCTCGACCGCGGGATGAGACTTGACGGCCGAAAACGTGCGTCCGGCGCCGGACGTGTAGGGCCGGACGGATCGTCGAGCCGACGGGAGATCCGAGGGCTAGACAGTCAGGTAGGGCTAGACGGCGACGTGGAACTAGGCGGCCACGTAGGACTAGGCAGCCAAACGGGGCTAGGCAGCCACGCGGGACAAGGCAGCCACGCGGGGCTAGGCAGCCACGTGCGGCAGCGACCGGACCTGCGGCCCGTCGGTGCCGCGGGACGGAGCCGGGGTGAGCACCGGCGAGCCGCGCCGGGCACCGAGCACCATCGCCCGCTCGGCGACGGTCTCCTGCCGGCGCAGGGTGTCCGAGACCAGCAGGAACACCTCCGACAGCGGGATGTCGAGGGCCTCACAGATCGCGGCCAGCAACTCCGAGGACGGCTCCTTGTGGCCGCGCTCGATCTCGGACAGGTAGCCCAGGCTGACCCGGGCGGCCGCGGAAACCTCGCGGAGGGTGCGGCGCTGGCGCAGCCGGACCGCGCGCAGGGTCTCGCCGACCACATGGCGGAGAACTGCCATCTCGCGAAACCCCCTTCGTCCACCGATCACCTCGTCGGCCGTTCAAATCCCATCGGCCGGTCGGCGATCTTCTGAAATCCAATGCTAGTCCGGTCGCCAGCCTGGTCGCCTGGCGCGCGGACTAATCTGCTGACAGCGAACTTAATCCAGCCGCCCGTCAGGGTGCTCCGGCCTGGTGGTCCACCGCGCCGGCAAGAAGTGCGACTGCTTGTTCAACGACCTGCACCCGGATCATGTTCCGGTCCCCGCGCAGATTCAATTCCGATACCGATTCGATACCGCCGTGCGACCCATCGCCCGGCCCGACCACGGCCAGGAACACGGCGCCCACCGGCTTGCCGTCCTGCGGCTGCGGGCCGGCGACGCCAGTCACCCCGACGCCCCAACTGGCCGACAGCAGGCTGCGGACGCCGCGAGCCAACTCCAGCGCGACCTCGGCGGCAACCGGTCCCTGCTCGGCGAGCAGGCTCTTCGAAACGCCCACCAGCTGGGCCTTGAGGTCGGTGGCGTAGGCCACCACACCGCCGCGGAAGCTCGCGCTGGCCCCGGCGGTGGAGGTCAGTGCCGCCGACAGCAGCCCGCCGGTCAGGGACTCGGCCACCGCCACGGTCTGGCGCCGCTCGGCCAGGCTCCGGTGCAGCCGTTCCAGCAGGGCGGCCAGCTCGGCGCTGACCCCGACCGGCAGGCTCATGCCCGCACCACCCGGCGCAGTCGCACGGCCCGCGCCACGTAGTCCAGACCGGTCACCACGGTGAGCACCACCGCCGCGGCCATCACCAGGCTGGCGGCCAGGTGCAGCGCGCCGGTCAGCGGCAGCAGCAGCAGGCCGATCGCCACCCCTTGCAGCAGGGTCTTGACCTTGCCGCCGCGGCTGGCCGCCATCACGCCGTGCCGGATCACCCAGAACCGCAGCAGGGTGACGCCGACCTCGCGCACCAGTACCACCACCGTCACCCACCACTGCAGATCGCCCAGCATGGACAGCCCGACCAGCGCGGTGCCGGTCAGGGCCTTGTCCGCAATCGGGTCGGCCAGCTTGCCGAACTCGGTGATCAGGCCGCGCTTACGGGCGATCTCCCCGTCGATCCGGTCGGTCAGGCTGGCCACCCCGAAGATCACGCAGGCGGTCACCCGCCACCCGGTGACATGGCCGTCCAGGTGGAACAGCGCCGCCGCGAAGAACGGCACCAGCAGCAGCCGCAGCATGGTCAGGCCGTTGGCGATGTTCCACGCCGACACCGTGGTCGCCGGGGCCGCCATCGGGTCGATGCGGGGATCGATGCCGGTCATCGATCCGAACCCGACCGTGTCGACCTCACCCGGGCCGGCCCCGGTCGCGCCGAACCCAGCCGTGCCGAAGTCATCGCGCCGAACCGGCAACCACGTCGGCGATCAGGTCCGCACCGTCGTTGCCGATGACCACCGCCCGCACCAGCAGGCCAGGACGCAGCTCGGCCAGCGCCCCGGTGAGCCGCACGCCGCCATCGGTCTCGGGAGCCTGGTGGGCGGCCCGGCCGGTCAGCTCGCCGTCCTCGGCCGCCTCGATCAGCACCTCGACCGTCTCGCCGAGCCGGTCCTCGGCGCGCTGGTCGATCAGCTCGTTGACCAGGGTCGAAACCCGCTCGACCCGGGCCGCGATCACCTCCGGATCGAGCTTGCCGTCGAACTGCTCGGCCTCGGTGCCGTCCTCGTCTGAGTAGCCGAACACCCCGACCACGTCCAGCCGGGCCAGGGTCAGGAACCGCTCCAGCTCGGCGAGCTCGGCCTCGGTCTCGCCCGGAAAGCCGATGATGACGTTGCTGCGGGCACCGGCCGCGGGGGCCAGCGCGCGAGCCTGGTCGAGCAGGGCGAGGAAGGACTCGGTGGAACCGAACCGCTTCATCCGGCGCAGCAGCTGTGGAGCGGCGTGCTGGAAGGACAGGTCGAAGTAGGGCAACACCCCGGGTGTGCTCGCGATCGCCTGCAGCAGCGACGGGCGGAGCTCGGCCGGCTGCAGGTAGGACACCCGGACCCACTCGATGCCCTCGACTGCGGCCAGTTCGGGCAGCAGCGCCTCCAGCGCCCGCAGGTCGCCGAGGTCCTTGCCGTAGGAGGTGGAGTTCTCGCTGACCAGCACCAGCTCCCGGACACCCTGTTCAGCCAGCCAGCGGGCCTCGGCCAGGATCTCGGCGGGGGCGCGCGAGACGAACGCGCCGCGGAAGGACGGGATGGCGCAGAAGGTGCACCGCCGGTCACAGCCGGAGGCCAGCTTGAGGTAGCCGACCGGGCTGTCGGTCAGCCGGGCCCGGGGCGCCGTCGGGCCCCACCGGTGGCCGGGCACCGCGACTTCGGCGACCGCCGACGGGCGCTGGGTGGGACTGATCGGCAGCAGGGTGCGCCGGTCGCTCGGCATGTGCGGCGCGATCGGCCGGCCGGCCAGCACGTCGTCCAGCCGGGCGTCGATGCTGGCATAGGAGTCGAAGCCCAGGATCGCGTCGGCCTCGACCAGGGCGTCGGCCAACTGGTCGCCGTAGCGCTCGGCCAGGCACCCGACGGCAACCACCTTGCGCCCGCCCTCGGCCGCCGCCAGCACGGTGTCGATCGAGTCCTTCTTGGCCGAGTCGATGAACCCGCAGGTGTTGACCACCACCACGTCGGCGTCGTCGGAATCGGTCAGCCGCCAGCCGCGGGCGGCCAGGGTGCCGGCCAGTTCCTCCGAGTCGACCTCGTTGCGGGCACAGCCGAGCGTGACGATGGCGACGTTGCCGGTCTGCGCTGCGGGACGCGGTAGGGACACATCAGCAGGCTACCCGGGGCCGGTACCGCCCTCGCCCGCTCCGGCCGGCCGCCGTACCGGTTGGGGTCCCGGCCGGCAGTCCGGATGGGTATCGTGCGGCTATGCCTGAGGTCAGCCCGCCCAGTCCGGCCGGGCCGGTGGTGATCAGGCGGGCCCGCACCAGCGACATCGCCGCCATCAAGGCCCTGGTGGACACCTATACCGGCCAGCGGATGTTGCTGGCCAAGGACACCGTGACGCTGTACGAGTCCGTCCAGGAGTTCCGGGTGGCCGAACTCGGCAGCACGGTGGCCGGCTGCGGCGCGGTGCACGTGCTGTGGGAGGACCTCGGTGAGATCCGGACGCTGGCGGTGTCGCCGGAGCGCCGCGGCCACGGGATCGGCGACCTGCTGCTGGACGAACTGGTGGCCGGCGCCCGGGAACTGGGCCTGCGGCGGCTGTTCGCGCTGACCTTCCAGACCCGGTTCTTCGCCCGGCACGGCTTCACCGAGATCCACGGAACCCCGGTGGACCCCGAGGTGTACTCGCAACTGCGCCGCTCCTACGACGCCGGGATCGCGGAGTTCCTCGACCTGGAATACGTCAAGCCGAACACCCTGGGCAACTCCCGGATGCTGCTCACGCTCGACGGGCCGCCTGCTGAGGACCGCCGGCGGGCGATGGGCAACGGAGACCGCCGACGCGAAGCGGTCAGCGGGCTCCGGCCTGCCAACCATCACGTTGAGGTTGATGCTTCCCGCGCGCCTCACCAGTCACAGTAGCTAACACCTATACCGTCAGCTGCGGTTACGTAGACGGAGGTGTTGATCCATGACCGGATTTCAGTTGACCCGACCGGGGACTGCGAGCTGGACGCTGCCGGCCCGCGAGGCGGTCGGCTCCGGCCGGCACGCCTCGAACCTGCGCGCCAGGTTGACGCTGCGCCGGATGTTCTACCTGGCCCGGCACGTCAGGCGCGGCTGGTAAGCAGCCGCCGACAGTCCCCCGAAGGCCTTGACCACAGCCTGTGGTCAAGGCCTTCCGCTGTATCGGGTCCGAGCGCCCGCGAGCGGGGCAGAATCGGCGCCTGGTGTCGTCAGAGTCTGGTGTCGTCAGGGTCTCGTGTCGGTCAGAACGGCGCCGGCTCGTCCCCGTCGTCGTCAGGCTCGTCGTCGACCAGGTCGTCGGCGGTGCCGCCGTTGCGCAGGGTGTAGATCAGCCCGGCCAGCTCGTCGGGCTTGACCAGCACGTCGCGTGCCTTGGAACCCTCCGACGGTCCCACGATCGAGCGGGACTCCATCAGGTCCATCAACCGGCCGGCCTTGGCAAAGCCGACCCGCAGCTTGCGCTGCAGCATCGAGGTCGAGCCGAACTGGGTGGAGACCACCAGTTCGACGGCCTGCAGGAACACGTCCATGTCGTCGCCGATGTCGGAGTCGATTTCCTTGGCGGCGGCAACCGGGGCGGTGACGTCCTCGCGGTAGCTCGGCTGCAGTTGGGCCTTGCAGTGCGTCACGATCGCGTTGATCTCGGAATCGGTGACGTAGGCGCCCTGGATCCGGGCGGGCTTGGACGCCCCCATCGGCAGGAACAGCCCATCACCCTTGCCGAGCAGCTTCTCCGCGCCCGGCTGGTCCAGGATGACCCGCGAGTCGGTCACCGACGACGTCTTGAAACCCAGCCGGGACGGCACGTTGGCCTTGATCAGCCCGGTCACCACGTCGACCGACGGGCGCTGGGTGGCGATCACCAGGTGGATGCCGGCCGCCCGGGCCAGCTGGGTGATCCGCACTACCGCGTCCTCCACGTCGCGCGGGGCCACCATCATCAGGTCGGCGAGCTCGTCGACGATCACCAGCAGGTACGGGTAGACGGTGTAGACCCGCTCGCTGCCGGGCGGAGCCACCAGCTCGCCGTGGCGCACCTTGCGGTTGAAGTCGTCGATGTGCCGGACGCC
>JAVEEO010000063.1 GCA_030840415.1 Pseudonocardiales bacterium
TGCCTGGCCGAAAGCCTCCGCACGAATGCGAGCCGCAAGTCGAACGAGCGGCTCGCCGAACGAGCCGGAACCGAAGCAGGTGTCAGGCGCCGGCGAAACCGTGCTGGCGCCAGGCCTCGTAGGCGGCGACCGCGGCCGCGTTGGACAGGTTCAGCGACCGCCGGCCGGCCAGCATCGGAATGCGCAGCTCGGCGGTTATCCGTGGATCGGCAAGCACCGCGGCAGGCAGCCCGGACGGTTCGGTGCCGAACAGCAGGACGTCGCCGGGCTGGTAGGCCACCTCGGTGAACCGGGTGCTGGCCCGGGTGGTGAAGGCGAACACCCGGGTACCGGTCGACGCCGGCTCCCAGGCGGTCCAGGCCGCCACGAGGTCGGCATGCACCACCACCGAGGCCAGGTCGTGGTAGTCCAGTCCGGCCCGGCGCAGCTTGGCATCGGACAGGTCGAAGCCCAGCGGTCCGATCAGGTGCAGCTCGCTGCCGGTGGCCGCGACCAACCGGATCGCGTTGCCGGTATTCGGCGGGATCTTCGGTTCCAGGAAGGCGATCCGGAACATCTAGGAGCCGGCCTTGCCTGCGTCCGGCTCCTCGGACGCCGTGGCCGGCCCGGCACCCGGGTGCACCGGTGGCGCCCAGGACGGTCGCGGGATCAGGCAGAACGGGTGGCCGGCCGGGTCGGCGAACACCCGCGGAGCCGAAGCCGGAGCCGAAGCCGGAGCCGGAGCGGAAGCCGGAGCCGAAGCCGGAGCCGGAGCGGAAGCCGGAGCGAGAGCCGGGTCCGGCCCGGTCAGCCGGCGCGCGCCCAGAGCCAGCACCCGCGGCTCGGCCTCGTCCAGATCGTCGACCATCACGTCGACGTGCAGCTGCTGGGGACGCCTCGGGTCCGGCCAGTCCGGGGCCTGGTAGTCGGTCGCCAACTGGAATGCCAGGCCCGACGTGCGGTCGTCGGCCGCCACCACCACGAAGTCCGGCTGCTGCCAGGTGACCGGCCAGCCGAGAAGTTCGGAGTAGAACCGCGCCAGGACGTCCGGTTCCGGGCAGTCCAGCACGAGGTGGTGCAGCCGTCCGATCATCGATGCGCCAGCCTTCCCTCGAGCGTGCCGTTCGTGCCCGCACCGACGCGGCGCACGGCATAGGGCAGACTTTGGCACATGCCGGAAACCGTTGAGATCGGACTGGGACGTGACGCCCGCCGCGGGTATCACCTGGACGAGGTGGCGCTGGTGCCGACCCGGCGCACCCGGGGATCGGCGGTGGTCTCGACCGCCTGGCAGATCGACGCGCACACCTTCGAGCTGCCGCTGGTGGCCGCCCCCTCCGACGCGGTGGTGTCGCCGGCCACCGCGGTCGAGATCGAGCGTCTCGGTGGCCTGGCGGTGCTAAACGGCGAGGGGTTGTGGGCCCGCTACGAGGATCCGGCACAGGCGCTGGCCAGCATCGCCGACGAGGCCGGTTGCACCACCGAGATGCTGCAGCAGCTGTACTCCCAGCCGGTCTCGCCCGAGCTGCTGGCCCGCCGCACCAGTGACCTGCAGGCGGCCGGCGTCCGGGTGGCGGTCCGGCTGTCGCCGCAGCACACCGTGGCGCTGTCGCCGGCGGTTCTCAAGGCCGGAGTGGACCTGCTGGTCATCCAGGGCACCGTGATCTCGGCCGAACACGTCGGCTCCGAGGGCGCCCCGGACGAGGCACTGAACCTCAAGACCTTCATCGCCGAGCTCGACATCCCGGTACTGGTCGGCGGCGTGACGAACTATCAGACCGCGCTGCACCTGATGCGCACCGGCGCGGCCGGGGTGATCGTCGGCTACGGCGCCCACTCCGGCTCGACCACCCACTCGGCACTGGGCATCGAGGTCCCGATGGCCACCGCGATCGCCGACGCGGCCGCGGCCCGGCGGGCCTACCTGGACGAGACCGGGGGCCGCTACGTCCACCTGGTGGCCTACGGCGACATCACCACCGGCGGCGACGTCGCCAAGGCACTGGTCTGCGGGGCGGACGCGGTGATGCTCGGAGAGGCCCTGGCCGGCGCTGCCGAGGCGCCCGGCGGCGGCCGCTACTGGGACCCGACGGCCTCGCACCCCCGGCTGCCCCGTTCCGCGCTGGTCGACCTGGGCCTGGACCTGGCGGACCGGCCGTCGCTGGAGGAGTTGCTGCTCGGCCCGACCGCGGACCCCAGCGGCGAGCGGAACCTGTTCGGCTCGCTGCGCCGAGCGATGGCCAAGTGCGGTTACTCCTCGGTCAAGGAGTTCCAGAAGGCGGAGCTGATCGTTACCGGCCTGCGCTGAACCAGGTGGCGGGCCCGGCTGACAGGCTGCCGGGGCCGGGCGGCCCGCGCCGTCGGAGGCGAGCCGGCCGAAGTTGATCTGAGAGGTCGGTAACAGGGCGGATAAGTCTGTCGTCCCCGCTTGATGCCCGCAGGACGCGCGCGCACACTTAAATTGTGCTGTTGGCAGGAACGTTGATCGGGCTGCTCGCGCTGCCGTACCTGGTGGGCGCGGTGGCCCGGGTGGTCCGCCGGCAGTGCGAGCTGATCGCCGAGCAGCGCCGTCCGGCAGCGGCATCGCTGGTGCCGATCGAGAAGGTCGGCGCGGACCTACGCCGGCTGCGCGCCCAGCTCGAAGCCCGGGAGAACCGGCCTGGCCTGGCGGGCAAGGGTATGCGGATGGGTGCCGTCCGGACCGCCTACGTCCAGGTGCTCACCCTCGCCTGCCAGCGGCTGGAAGTGGCGCCGCCCAAGACCGGGCCGCACTGGCACACCCCGCTGGCCGAGATCTACCGGGTAGAGGCGCAGTTGCGCGAGCGTGGCCTCGACGTCCGGCAACCCCGCCTGACCGGCTCCCGGGCCGCCTGAGAGGCGTTCCCGATCCGGGTGCAACGTTCGGACCCGGCCACCGCATCGTATGTTTGTCCTGATTGGCAACAAACGAGCGGTCGAGGAGGCCCCGGATGCGATGGCTTGCGGCCACGATCCTCACCACCACCCTGGCAGTCACCGGTTGCGCGTCGACCACGACCACCGGCAGCGCGGGGTCCAATCCGACCGGCCAGCCCGGTGGCGGCACGTCCAGCACCGGCACGTCCAGCACCGGCCAACCCAGCTCCAGCCAACCCAGCACCAGCCAACCCAGCACCGGCCAGGCGGGCCCGCCGATCGCTGCCCGTTGCCCCGCCCAACTGGACCAGGGCCAGGCCAACCGCAAGGGCTCCAAGCCGGTGCCCGGCGACCTCCAGGTCGACTGGGTGCTGCGCTGCTCGGTGGTCGCGCAGGCCGGCGGCACCCACTACCTGGTGGCCGAACGCTCCGACAGCGATCCCGGCGCCCTGCTCGCCGCGCTGCGCACGCCGGACGAGGCGCCGAGCAAGGGTGCCTGCCCGGCGATCGCAATGGTGGTGCCCTACTTCGCCCTGATCGAGCCCGACGGCACCGGACTGCTGCCGCGGCTGCCGATGACCGGCTGCCGGCTGCCGCAGGCCGCGGCGGTGCAGGCGCTCAACGCACTGCGGTTCACGGTGATCAGCCGCACCCGGCTGCCCTGAGGACCACGACGCCGCGCGTTACAGCCAGCCCGCGCGCCGGAACGCCAGGTAGAGCGCGCTGGCCAGTACCGCGATGACGATCACGCTGGAGATGAACCCGGAGTGGTGGCCGAAGCCGGGATAGGGCACGTTCTGGCCGTAGAAGCCGGTGACCGCGGTGGGGATCGCGATCAGCGCCGTGTAGGACGTCAGCTTCTTCATGATCGTGTTGAGCCGGGAGTCCTGCAGCGAGAGGTTGGTCTCGAACACCGAGCTGATCATGTCCCGCAGCGACTCGGTCCACTCGGTGGCCCGCAACACGTGGTCGTAGAGGTCGTCGAGATAGGGCCGCAGCTCCGCGGGCACGTCGCTGTCGCGCCGGGCCAGGGTGTTGACCACCTCGCGCATCGGCAGCACCGCCCGGCGGACCCGCACCAGCGACTTGCGCAGCGCGAACGTCCGGCGCTGCAACTGGTGCGCGCCGTTGCCCTGGTCGAACAGCAGGTCCTCCAGATCCTCGATCTCGTCGTCGAGGGCCTGTACCACCTCGAACTGGTCGTCGACCAGCACGTCGAGCATTCCCCAGGCCAGCGCCTTCACGCCGTAGCGCATCAGCTCGGCGTTCTCGTCCCAGCGGGCGACGATGGTGTCGATGTCGAACCATTCGCCCGCGTGCACGGTCACGAAGGCCTGCTTGAGCACGAAGGCCGACACCTGGACGTCGCACAGCTCGCCGCTGGCCCGGTCCAGCGACAGCGCGCGGGCGGTGAGGAAGGTGTGGGTGGCGTAACGGGAGGCCTTCGGACGCTCGTGGTGGGCCACCGCGTCCTCGATCGCGAGCTTGTCCAGCGACAGCTCCTCGCCCAGCGCCGCCAGCCGGGCCGGATCCGGGGCCTGCAGGTCGACCCACACCATGCAGCCGGGTTCGCAGATGAGCTCCGACAGCTCCTCGAAGGGGAAGTCCTCCTTGGCCAGGACGCCGTCGCGCCAGAGCCGGGTACGGATGACTGCTTCGGTCATGCCCAACAGTGTGCTCGCCCGGGTCGGGACGCACCCGGCGGCCGTATCGTTTCGGGCATGTCGTGGAATCCTGCCCAGCTGCCCTCGTTCGCCGGCCGGACCGCCCTGGTCACCGGGGGCAACTCCGGAATCGGCTGGCACACCTGCCTGGAACTGGCCAGGCACGGTGCCCGGGTGCGGCTGGCCAGCCGCGACACCGCGCGCGGGCAGGACGCGGTGCGCCGGATCCGCGCCCTGGTGCCGGCCGCCGACATCGCGCCGGTGCAGTTGGACCTGGCCTCGCTGACCTCGATCAAGGCGGTGGCCGAGGAATGGGACGGACCACTGCACCTGCTGGTCAACAACGCGGGG
>JAVEEO010000075.1 GCA_030840415.1 Pseudonocardiales bacterium
CAAGCTCCAGGGCCTGGGCCAGCCGGGCGGCGTTGACGTCGGTGACCGCGACGTGCGCGGCACCCGAGGCGCGCGCCACCAGCCCGGCCAGTACCCCGATCGGGCCGGCCCCGGTGACCAGCACCCGCGAGCCGGTGGTGACGCCGGCCTTGCGGCAGGCCCAGATGCCCACCGACAGCGGCTCGATCAGCGCCGCTCCGGCATCCGACAGCGAATCCGGCACTGCGAACGCGAAGTCGGCGTCGATCACCACCCGTTCGGCCAGCGAGCCGTCCACCGGTGGGGTGGCGAAGAACCGCACGTCCGGGCAGAGGTTGTACCGGCCGGCCCGGCACTGTTCGCAGCGCCGGCATGGCACCCCTGGTTCCAGCGCCACCCGCTGGCCGAGGGTCAGGTTGCTGACCGCGGAGCCGAGCGCGATCACGGTGCCGCCGCTCTCGTGGCCGAGGATCATCGGCGCTTCGACGACGAAGTCGCCGATCCGGCCGTGCTCGTAGTAGTGCACGTCCGAGCCGCAGATGCCCACCGCGGAGATCTCGACCAGCACTTCGTGCGGGTCCGGCTGGGGGAGTGGCAGGTCCTCGATCCGCAGGTCATGGATCCCGTGCAGGACGGCAGCGCGGTTGCTGGTCATGCCTTCGATTGAAACAGATCCGGCGGCACAGGTCAGCTCCACCTTTCGGCGCTGGGGACCGGCCGGTGCGGCTGCTGGCCGGGCGTCGGGGAGACTGTCGGGATGGACGAGCAGACCAGGGCACTACGGGCGGCGTGTACCGAATTCGTCAATGGGGACGGGCTGGTGCGCCCGGCGGACCTGCTGGCCACCATCGACCCGGACCTGACCGTCGACGTCTACGGCGACGGTGGCGTGGTCGCCGACCTGGAGGCCTCCGTAGCGGAACTGCTGGGCAAGCCGGCGGCGGTGTTCCTGCCCAGCGGCACGATGGCCCAGGGCGCGACGCTGCGAGTGCATGCCGACCGGCGTGCCAGCCGCACCGTGCTCTGGCACCCGGCCTGCCACTTGGACAGCCACGAGGGCCAGGCCCATTCCCGGCTGCACCAGCTGACCGGCCGTCCGGTCGGCGAGCGGGATCGGCTGGTCACCCTCGCGGACCTGGAGGAGGTGGCCGAACCGGCCGCGGCGCTGCTGCTGGAACTGCCGCAGCGCGACCTCGGCGGCCAGCAGCCGGGCTGGGACGACCTTGTCGCGCAAACTGATTGGGCTCGAGAGCGCGGCGCCGCGGTGCATCTCGACGGTGCCCGGCTGTGGGAGGCCTCGGCCGGTTATGACCGCGCACCGGCCGAGGTCGCGGCGCTGTTCGACACCGTGTACGTCTCGTTCTACAAGGGGATCGGCGCGCTGCCGGGTTGCTGCGTGGCCGGTTCGGCGGCCGATGTCGCCCAGGTGCGGGAGTGGCGCCGGCGGCTGGGAGGCACCCTGTTCGGTCTCTGGCCGAACGCGGCGTCGGCGCTGGCCCTGCTGCCGGAACGACTGGCCGAGATGCCGGCCCGGCTGCGGCACGCCCGCGCGATCGCCGCCGCGGTGGCCGGTGTCCCCGGAGTGCGGGTGGTGCCCGATCCGCCGCAGACTCCGATGATGCACCTGCTGTTCGAGATCGAGGCCGAGCGGTTCACCGCCAACGCCCAGCGACTGGCCGAGCAGGACGGCATCTGGGTGTGGCCCAAGCCGAACCTGACCGGTGACCCGAAAGTGGTGCGCTGCGAGCTCAGCGTCGGGCGGGCCACCTGCCGGATGGAGCCCGCTGTGATTGCTGACGTGCTGGCCACGCTGGTCGCCTGATCCGGTCACCCCACTGGCTGAGCTGAAAGCGCTCGCCGATGCCGACCAACCGGTCAGTCAACGGCGAGCACCTCATCAGTTGGCTGTCGCTACGACCTGACCTCCGCTGCCGACGGCAGCACCGGCGGCGCTTGCTTGGGGCGCCGCTGTGCCCACCGCTTCATCATCGGCCGCTCGACCAGCGTCATCAGAAGCCAGCCGGCAAGCAGGTTCGCCCCGAAGAAGGCTGCGACCACGAGCAGCGCCACCGGGGTGGAATAAGTGTGCCCGCCGGTCAGGGGCCTGCCGTAGAACACCACCACGCCCTGGGCCGCGTAGAAGGCGAAGGACACCTCACCGAGCCAGAGCATCGGGCGGGTGGCCAGGAACGTGCTGGAGCCGTTGATGTCGGCGGTCGCCAACGACCCGATCAGCGCTCCCACACCCACGATCGTCGCGACGTTGAAGGTCCAGAAGACGGGCAGGAACAGCGCAGCCACGTAGCCAATGGCGAGGAGCACCAGCGCTTGCCAGATCTTGACCGGCACCCAGCGACCAGCGCTGATGATCAGCGCCAGCAGCGCCCCGAGCACGAACTCGAACAACCGAGAAATCGGGAAGACATAACCGGTCCAGATCTGATAGATCGACACCCCCACCGGCAATTGAGGCGTGCTCGGAACCAGGTAGACGGTGATCAGTTGCACACCGACCATGCAGGCCACCATGCCACCGGCCCACCACCACAGCCGGGCCGGCGCGATCTTGCGGAGGCCCACGATGATCACCGGGAACAAGAGGTAGAAGAACACCTCGCTACACAGCGACCAGGACTGCGGGTTGACGGCGAACATGACATCGCCCTGCGGGATCCACGCGTTCACCAGGAAGAGGTTGGTCCCCCAGCCGAGCGCCGGGGTGATGGACGCGGCGAAGGTCACCATGGCGATTGCCCACATCACCACCTGGTTGGGAAAGATCTTCATGAGCCGCCTGCGCCAGAACGCGGTGGCAGGTCGATTCGGCTTGTAGGACCAGGTGAGGACGAATCCGCTGAGGACGAAGAAGCACGACAACGGCGGATAACCCGCCTTGCGGAAGAGGAACTCCAGGCTGTCGGCGACAGATTTGTCGGCGAAGGGATTGATCGGGTTGTACGGGGGGATCGGCGATATCAACAGGGTTATGTGAACCCCGAACACTATGAGCGCCGCGAAGAATCGCAGCCCCGTCAGCGACGGAAGCCCGGAGCGGCCCGAGGTCGTGCCACCGGCGGCAGGTGACCGGGCAGGTAGGCCTAAGTTGTCGATCATTGGCAAGCGCTCGCTTTCGGTTGGCTCTTTCCAGGGGGACGGGACGTGGGCCTGGTCATCGGCTCGGTCCCCCAACCGGTGGGGCCACGATCCGGGCTACGGACTCATCGGCTACCCGCCACTGGAGGAGCAAGCGTGCTCGACGCGCTCGAAAGAATAAACCCATTTATCAGAATTATCCACTACGCTCAGTCTCACGCTGGCTTCAGTGCGTGACTGCGACGGTTCTCCTCACCGCCAGCTTTATGCTCGCGGTCGATTTCTCCGTCCGGAACGTCGCGCTGTAGACGATCGGCTCCGATGTCGGCTGCAGCCTGGACACCCGTTGTCAGTACTGGCGGGTAGAAAGAGAGTATGACTGCAGTTGCTCCAGACACCGCTGTTTCAGATAGTGCCGCCCCTGAACACCTCACTCCCCAACTGCTGCAGGTGCGGCGCATCTGGGCCGAGCCCGAGGCCTTGGCCAGCCCGCGGGGTTGCCAGGTCCTCGGCCGGTTTCCCGGCGCTGAGGTCATCGAGGTCGACTCGCACTGGCAGATCGAGGAGCTGCACGGCAACGCCGGCAATGTCGACCGGTGGGTCCGGGTCAAGAGCGAGGACCTGGTGATCGGCGTCAAGAAGTCGCTGTCGGCTCGTCCGAACGGCCGTTCCGCGGACTGGATCGCGCCATCGCTGGCCAACGGGTGCGCGATGGCATGCGCCTACTGCTACGTGCCCCGGCGCAAGGGTTATGCCAACCCCATCACGGTGTTCACCAACATCGACAAGATCATCGGCTACCTCACCCGGCACATCGCCCGGCAGGGACCCAAGACCGAACCGAACCAGTGCGATCCGCTGGCCTGGGTCTACGACATCGGGGAGAACGGCGACTGCTCGGTGGACGCGCTGGTCAGCGACAACGTCGCCGACCTGGTCGCGGCGTTCCGGGGCCAGCCGAGTGCCAAGGCCTCGTTCGCCACCAAGTACGTCAACCGCGATCTGCTCGAGCTCGACCCGCAAGGCCGTACCCGGGTCCGGTTCTCCCTGATGCCCGAAGCCGATTCCCGGCTGCTCGACATCCGCACCAGCCCGATCGCCGACCGGATCGCCGCGATCGACGACTTCCTCGCCGCCGGCTACGAGGTGCACCTGAACTTCTCACCCGTGGTGCTGCGCGACGGCTGGCTGGCCGACTGGACCGAGCTGCTGCGCCAGGTCGGCGACGGGACGGGGCAGGCGTTCAAGGCGCAGGCGGCCGCCGAGATCATCCTGCTGACCCACAACCGCGACCTTCACGAGGTGAACCTCGGCTGGCACCCGAAGGCCGAGCGGGTGCTGTGGCGTCCGGAGCTGCAGCAGGTCAAGCGGTCGGAGAGCGGCGGCTGGAACGTCCGCTACCGCAACAACCCCAAGGCCGAGGCGGTGCGGCAGCTGCGCGAGCTGATCGCCGCCGAGGCGCCCTGGCTCACCGTCCGCTATGCCTTCTGACAGCCCGCGTTCCGGGGCAGCTCGCCGTCGGGGATCACCGCGTCCGCCTCGACCTCGACCAGCAATTCGGGCTCGATCAGCGCCGTGATCCCGAGCATCGACGAGGCCGGCCGGATGGCTGCGAAGAACTCGCCGTGCGCGCGGCCGACCTCCTCCCACCGGCTGATGTCGGTGACGAACATCCGGGTCCGCACCACGTGCTCCAGCCGGGCCCCGGCCTCGTGCAGGGCGGCCTCGATCCGGCGGATCGCCTCCCTGGTCTGCTCGGCGATGTCGTCGCCGCCCACCGGGCCGCCATCGGGGCGGGCTGCCGTGGTGCCGGCCACCGACACCCAGGAACCGACCCGGACGGCCCGCGAGTAGCCGATCGTCGGCTCCCAGACCGCACCGGAGGACACCGTCTGCCGTTCGCTCATGGCCGGCAGTATCGCAGCACCGGCCGGCTAGAACAGGTAGCGCAGGTAGCTCTCCGGCCGGGACAGGAAGGCCTGCCAGTGGTTCACCAGTTCCAGGTCCTGCCAGCGCGCCGTCCGGATGCCGTGCTCGCCGAATTCCAGGATGGCCGCTCCCGGAAAGGCCGCCAGCACGGGGGAGTGGGTGGCCAGCACCACCTGCGATCCGGCATCGGCCACCGCGGCCAGCAGGCTCATCAGCCGCAGGCAGGACGGAAACGACAGTGCCGCCTCCGGCTCGTCGAGCAGGAACAAGCCGCGCTCGCCCACCCTGGAGTCCAGGTAGCCGAGAAAGGCCTCGCCGTGCGAGCGGGTGTTGAGGTTGCCGTCGAAGGCCGTGCGCGAGGTGCCGGCGGCATCGACGGCAGTGAACAGGCCGTGCATCGCCTCGGCCCGCAGGAAGCAGCCACCGTCCGGTCGGGGCCGCTCGCCCCGCAGGGACAGCGTCCAGTGCAGGTCGGCGTCCTCGGCGGCCGGCTCCGGTCCCCAGTGCTTGACGGCTGAGCGCAGGCCCGACCGCCAGGCCGCGGCGACCGCCTCGACGAAGGTGGACTTGCCCGAACCGTTCTCGCCCACCACCACGGTCACCCGGGGGTCGAGGTCCACCCCGTGCTCGCGGAGCGTCGCGATCGCCGGTACGTCGAAGTACCAGGCGTCCGGCCTGCGTACCTGATCCCGGTCGATCTCGACCCGCTCCAGAATGGCCACCCGGACACGCTATCCGGGCCGGCGGTAGACCAACGATCAGTCGCCGACCCGGGACCGGATGCTCGCCGCCACGGTGGCCGGGTCGTCACGGTCGCCGGTGAGCAGGTTCCGCCGCGGATGCGTCGACCCAACAGAACAGATGTCCGCGGGGTGCACCGACTATCTGGCACCGCCGAGATTTCTACCCAGCGCCTGATAACCTCCACCGATGCGGGGATTTATGGCTAAAGGAGTAGACAGTGACCGTTGTACCGGTAAAGGCCGCCCCGTTCCAATCGAGTGACCGTGAGGATCCAGCCGATCGCAAGGCTGACGCACGCCGCCGCAATTTTCTGTACCAGGACGGCGTGATCCTCGCTTCGATCATCCGCGCGCTGGACTCACTCGGCCTGCTGGAAGCCGGCCCGGGTGAGCGATGCGGCCTTCCAGAAACTGGTTACCTGCACGTGGTCCGGCGCTGCCTCGCGAGCGTCGGCTGGTTCGGCGGTGACGCCGGGGCAGCAGGGTGGACGCCGACCGGGCGAGCAGCCCTACGTCATCGCGAGTACCTCGTACCGGCGGGCCAGTTCCTGGCCAGATTTGCCAGCAGCGCACCCGATTCGTGGAAGACACCGTGGGATGCCGAGACCTCGACTGCCTTCTCAGCCGCAGTCAGGCGTTTCGAAGAATGGCATGCCAACGCCGAGCAGGATGAACTCGTAGGAGCCTTTCTGGAAGGAACTCTGGTAGTTCCGGCGATGTTGACACTTCGCGATCGGAAAGGCAGCGATCAGCTCACACCGGACACCGAGTACCTCCTCACCTTGTTGGGCTGGATCGATTCCGATGGCCGCTGGACTCCGCAAGGCCAGGCATGCCGGAATTTCAGCGATCACTTCGGCATGGCGGGTTCCTACCTCCCCATGCTGGCTCACCTGGAAGAGCTGCTTCGGGGCGAGCTCGTGGTCAGCCCCGGCGGCTATGAGTGGCATTGCGAGCGCAAGCTGAATGTGCAGGCCAGCGCTGCTGCTCATCGCCGGTACTTCGCCGATGCGGACCCGATCTTCCGTGAGATATTCGCGTACGGTCCACGACCAGCCTTCATTGCCGACATGGGATGCGGCGACGGCAGCTGGCTGGCCCATCTGCACGGCATAGTCGGAGACGGCGTCCGTTACGTCGGAATCGACGCCAGCCCGGTGGCTCTGGACAATGCACGGCACACGCTGCTCACCGCTGGCGTACACGACCCGCTGCTGTTGC
Organism: Pseudonocardiales bacterium; assembly: GCA_030840415.1. GTDB lineage: Bacteria > Actinomycetota > Actinomycetes > Mycobacteriales > Jatrophihabitantaceae > Jatrophihabitans_A. The sequence continues at coordinate 6,966 of JAVEEO010000075.1, forward strand.
TTGGTGACGTCGCATCACCGCAGGAACTGCACATGCAACTGGCCGAACACGGGCTGTCAATCGAGGACGGCCTGCACATCCGCTCGTTCCTCGATCACGACCGAACCTACGTCGGCGGATCTCCGTCCGATGCCGCCAGCTCAGCTTCTGGTGCGTATGTGGCGCCCGACGGGTCGCCGCTGTCAGCCGCCGCGGTAGAGGCCGACCTCGTAGCGCATCTCGAGCGCTGGAAGCCGTATATCGGCAAGCACGGCATCGTTCTTCTCGAGGCGCACTGCGTGCCTCCGCAAGTTGCATCCCAGAATCTCGGCGCACTGCACTCGGTTGCCTTCGATGCCTATCACGGCCTGTCACACCAGTACCCGGTGGAGTATTCGACCTTCATGAGCTCCTGTCGGAAAGCTGGCCTGACTGCGGTCAGCCACCTCGAGCGCCGCTATCCGACCACGCGCCCTTTTGTCGCGGTCTCGCTCAATCGATTCCTGTGGGCGCAACCCGATCCCCTGGAAGTGGTTCAGTCAGGTGGTCGAGATGGGGCGCATCGGGCGACTGCGGTTACCAGCCGGAGCCCCGCCCCGGCCCGGCAGTCGGACGGCTGGTCTCCGGAACCGGGAGCCGACGTGAGCGACGGCCGTGGCCTGCATGAACTGCTCTATTTCGACGGCGCCCTGGCTCAGCCCCGCAGGTGGTGCGCCGGCGCAACCGGAGTCGTGGTCCGCGACGTCCTGGCTGCGGTCAACGCGCGCGCTGAGCAGGCACGCAGGGGCGACGTCATTCGAGTCCTCGATTATGGGGCGGGTACCGGCCTGGCGTCGATCGAACTCTCCAAGGCCTGCATCACGCAGGGTCTCCCCGGCCGCCTTGCCGATCTCGGCATAGGCTTCGAGCTTCATCTGGTCGACTTGCCAACCGGATGGTTCGCTCAGGGGTACGAAATTCTGAAGGACGTCCCATGGGTCAGGTTTTCCTCTCTGCGAGGAAATGGTCGGCCATTCCGAGATCTTCTCGAAGTCACGGAAGGTGTGCACGTTGACGTAGTGATGGCGAATATGGTGTTCCACCTGCTCCGCGAGGGCCCGATGCAGCGCACAGCGGACTCGATCGCGGCTGTCCTGGCCCCCGGTGGGAAACTGGTCTTCAGTGCGCCCGACCTCGCGCCCGCCACCACGCACTCCGTGCTCTTCCACGACGCCAACCGCCTGCTCAGACGACACTGGCTGGATGCGTTGGACGCAGCCGACCCGCACGGTTTGCCCTCGCCACTGCGTGAGGCAGTTACCGGCGCGCGGGCAGCTCCGAGACTGCTTACCCAGCAGCGTGCGGATCGCCGAATACTGCCCGCGCCGCAGTCCGTTGCGGGCGTAGCCGCAACTCTGCAGCGCTCTATGACCGGCACGACAACCCGTCAGACGTTCGAATTGCTGTTCGAAGAAAGCCTGGCGACCGCACTCGTCCCATCGAATCAGGCGGAATACCTCGCCGAGATCACTCACCGGACGACGCGAGAGGCAGTCATTCGCTATATCATGCGCGAATATGTTTTCCCGGAACTCTCGATTGGGCCGGCCGGCACTGGTCTGGGTTTCAACATTGAGTGGAAGTTCGGCATCTTCGAGCGCACTGCCCCCCGCAGCGAATCGTTGGTCTAATTTGGGTAATAATATACTTGACTCACCCGGTATGACGTCGTAGACTCACCTACATGGGCGAGGGCAAGCTTCCTGAGACGCTGATCGAGGCGATCCGGTACTTCTCCGATCTTGACGTGTGCACCGAGTTCGTCGCCAAGATGCGGTGGCCGGAAGGCCCGGTGTGCGAGCGGTGCGGCGGTGTCGAACACTCCTACCTCACCACCCGCCGGGTGTGGAAGTGCAAGGGTTGTAAGCGGCAGTTCTCCGTCAAGGTCGGCACGATCTTCGAGGACTCCCCTCTGGGGCTGGACAAGTGGCTTCCGGCCGTGTGGCTGATCGCCAATTCCAAGAACGGCATTTCGTCCTACGAGCTGGGCCGGGCGTTGGGTGTGACTCAGAAGTCGGCGTGGTTCATGCTGCTCCGGATTCGGCTTGCGTTGCAGGCGGGCGGGTTCGACAAAATCGACGGCATAGCCGAGATTGACGAAACGTTCATCGGCGGCAAGGCCCGCAACATGCACAAGGCCGAGCGTGCCCGCAAGATCACCGGCACTGGCGGCAAGGACAAGACAATCGTGGTCGGCGCGTTGGAGCGCGGCGGGAAGGTCCGCGCCACGGTCGCACCCGACCGGACCCGCGCCACCCTGCACGGCTACGTCCAGGAGAACGTCACGCCCGGCGCGACCGTCTACACCGACGCACTCGACTCCTACACCGGGTTGGAGCGCGACTACGAGCACCAGACGGTTGACCACGCCGTTCAGTACGTGGACGGGCAGGTGCACTGCCAACGGCATCGAGAACTTCTGGTCGCTGCTCAAGCGTGGCCTGCACGGCACCTACATCGCCGTTGAGCCGTTCCACCTGTTCCGGTACCTGGACGAGCGGGTATTCACCTTCAACCACCGCGACCTGACCGACCTTGGCCGGTTCACCGCCGTCCTGGGCTCGGTATCGTCGCGACGTCTGACCTACGCCGAACTGATCGGGAAGGCATAAGGTGACCGGCCATGAGTGACACCGCGAGTAGTAGCGGCCAGCCCCCGCCAGAGCCGGACGACGGCCGGTCACCGTTCGAACGGTTCGAGGATGTCCTACGCAAGGTTGTCTCAGTGCCGAAGTCCGAGCTTCCGAAGAAGCGCGACAGAGAACGCTAGGCATGGTCGCCGCACTCGACGGTGTAGCGATCAAGCTCGACCGGGCCGCTGAGCACTTCGAAACCCTCGATGCCGGACTCAGGCAGTTCATCGAACTCGAACTGTCGAATAGCTCCCGTCTCGTGCGTGACATAGACCCGGACGAGCGTGGGTGGCAGTTCCTCAAGTGGGGCAGCGTGCCCGAGCCTGACCGGCGTCTCGGCGCGATCCTTGGCGACTTCGTTCACAACGTCAGGTCGGCCCTCGACCAGACCATGTGGCAGCTGGTGAAGGCCAACGGGGCAACTCCCGGGAAGCACACACAGTGGCCGGTATCGGAGACTGAGGGTCAATGGCGCGTCGATATCACTGAACGCGATGTTTCCAAACTGGGTCCAGCGCCAACGGCCGGACTGTCGAACGATGCGTTCGAGCTTGTACGACAGTTCCAGCCCTTCCAGGCTGGCAGGAGACTCCGGTCGAAAGACCCCCTGCTGCTCCTGCATCGGCTCTCGAACGTAGACAAGCACCGGACCATGCACGTCGCCGCGTCCTACCCGGTTGAAGTGCTGCCCAACATGCGGATCACTCCCGCCGGGTACTTGGAACTGACCTCCGTCCAGGCGCCGACGCGGCCAATCCTCATCAGCGAAGGCGCAATACTCGTGCGTTTCAAGCTGCGAAAGGTCCGCTGGCCCCCATCGGAAGGCGTGGTAGTGCAGGTGCAAGCGCCGGGCATCGGCTTGCAACTTGCCTTCACCCTCGATGGCGAACCGATCGCCACATTGGGGCATCTGGACGAGATGTTGACCAAAGCGAGGAGCGTTCATGCCGCAGCCCTCGCCCTGCCCGAACTGACGCCCTGAATGGCGGCGGCGACCGGAGGATGATCCGTTGACATATTCACTACATCCAACCCTTGAAGCCAGACGGCGTCTTGACCACGCGCTTGTGTACTGCGACAAGCTCGACAGCGAAGTCCGGGCATTCTTGGAGAGCAACCCCTTCGGATACGTCACTAAGCACGATCGTGAAGAGGGCCGCTACTTCGCGCACGCTAAGATCCTCAGGCGTCCGCCGGCTAGCCTCGGTCTGCTGACCGGTGACGCGATTCATAACATCCGCGCTAGCCTCGACAATCTCTTCTGGGCATTCGCTTGCCGATTCCACAACCCGCCGAGAAATCACCGCATCGCGTTCCCCATCTTCAAGGACCAAAGTCGTCGAGGTAGCAAGCCCGGATGGGACGTGGGCCTCAATTACCTGCGTTCGGTGGCCCCCGCTGTCGGGACTGTCATCACCGACCTTCAGCCGTTTGAGCGCAGCAAGGCTGACCCGAGTGGAGATCCATTGTGGATGCTCGAACGCCTCTGGAACGACGACAAGCACAAGCGCGTCGTGCCGGTCGCAAGCGCGCTCCCATTGGACCCGCGAGTGCAGATCAGAGCTATAGGCGGGGACTTCCGCGTCAGGGCACGCACTCGCGGGTTCTTCGCTAACAGCGGCCCGTTTGAGGATGACGCTGTACTCGCAGGCTGCATGTACGACCCGGCTGGACACGTTGAGGGTGATCTCGAATTCATATTCACCTTCGACGTAGCCTTTCCCAAGGAAGGGCCAGCAAGAGGTGCGCCGCTGGCCAATTTGGTTCGTGGCTTGCACGACCATGTCCGCCACGAGGTCTTGCCTCGGTTCGAAGGGCTGTAGACCCGTCACGTCGAAGGGGAACCGAGGCGGCGTCACGACGCCGCCTCGGTGACATCGAGGCGGATGCAACGAAACTGTCGTAGGCGGCTTCTACCCTCTCGCCATGTTGACGACGTGACGGAAGGAGTAAGGCAGCCCCGACGAGTGAACGGGCTAGAGCAGTACCCAGAGGCGGCCCCGGCCGGTGCGCCAACACCGACCAGGGCCTTGATCGCACTACCTACCTTCGATAGGAGTACGACCCAATGCAGCACAGTAACGAATGGGTGCCCACAAGTGAGCAGCCGTGGCGACCCATCCCGGACGACGACGACAGCGGCATCCGCTACCTGTTCGACTACGGCGCGCCCTGGTGCGCCGACCGAGCCGGGCACCCGCAGTTCCAGGACGACGGCTACCCCTCGCTCAACCACCACCGAACCGAATGCCGCAGTTACGACGGTTGGTTCGGCGCGCTCAACGATGAGGGGCGGCCGGGCTTCCTGTCGGCCTAGCTGGTGCGCCCGTTCCGGTTCGGCCAGCCGCGCACCGGCACCGCCGATGAAACCGGCTCGCTGTCGAGTTCGAACCGGCCGAAGACGACGGCGGGCCGCTGTTCCGCTGCACCGTCCCCGCGTCGATCATCCGCAACCTTGCCGCGCACCTGGCACAGACAGCCGGGGTCGCGGACGGGTGGCGACCACCGCACCATGTTCGGCAAGGGATGGCCGACTAGGCCCTGACCGATTCGGAGGGCGGCAGGCGCTTCCGCAAGGACGCACCTGCCGTTCCCCGAAGGGCCAGGTGAGTCAGCTATATCATTGCCCTAATTTGGGTCGGTTCGCACGTCGTCGGATTCGCCGGGTAACACGAATGCTGGCGACATTCCGTCCCGTTCCCAGCTCTTGGAGTGCGGTATGTCCACGTCATTACAGGACGACGCGCCCTGATTGCGTCGCTGGCGACCGTCCGAACGGCCACCCGTCGGCAGACGGCTCGCAGGCAGCCACCTCGGCGACCGGCCAACCGGCTCGGCCAGCCGCTGCCCGACCGGATGCCACACCAACGAGGGCAACAACGGGCTCGGCAGCAGAACCAGCACGGGATCCATGGCACAGGACGCTATCGCCGCGGACTCCAGACGCACCCGCTGAGCCGGACTCGGGAGCCGGCTCGCAGCCCTTGCCGCCGGCTCGTACGGGCTCATGGGCGCCGTCCTAGGATCGAGAGGTGGCGACCTTTCAGACCCTGACCACCGCCGACGGCAGGGTGCTGGAGTACCTGGTCAGCGGCCCGCCGGACGGCCGGACGCTGCTGTTCCAGCCCGGCACCCCGAACTCGGCGGCCCTGTTCCGTGCCATCGTGCAGCCGGCCGCCGAGCTGGGGCTGCGCACCGTCAGCTACTCCCGCCCCGGCTACGGCCAGTCGTCTCCCCGTCCGGGGCGCAGCGTGGCCGATGCCGTCCCCGACGTCGAGACCGTGCTGGACGCGGTGGGCGCCGAGCAGTTCGTGACGCTCGGCTGGTCCGGCGGCGGGCCGCATGCGCTGGCCACCGGCGCGCTGCTGTCGGATCGGTGCCAGGCGGTGGCGGTGCTGGCCGGGGTGGCGCCCTATCCCGCCGCCGGCATCGACTGGTTCGCCGGCATGGGTGAGGACAACCTCGCCGAGTTCGGTGCCGCGCTCGCCGGGCCCGACCAGCTCAGCGCGCTGCTGGAATCGTTCGCGGCCGAGCTGGCGAACGTGACCGGCACGGCCGTCACCGAAGCGATGGCCGGCCTGCTGTCGCCGGTGGACCGGGCGGCATTGACCGGTGAGTTCGCCGATGAGATGGCGGCGGCGATGCGCCGCGCGGTGGTCAGCGGGATCGCCGGCTGGCGCGACGACGACCTGGCCTTCGTCCGCGACTGGGGTTTCGACCTCGGCAAATTCCGGGTGCCGGTCGACATCTGGCAGGGGAGGCAGGACCGGATGGTGCCGTTCGAGCACGGCCAGTGGCTGGCCGCCAAGGTGCCCAACGCCCAGGCCCACCTGTTCGCGACCGAGGGCCACGTGTCGATCGTCAGCCAGTTGCCGCAACTGCTGGCCGAGCTGCTGCGGTGATGAGGCCGCGGTCCTGCTCGTCTGGTTTCACTGGGTGGTGACCACGAACCGAGCGCCTTGGTTGTCGTAGGCGATCTTCAGGCCGGAGCAGGCGCAAGAATTCTTCCCGTGTCTCTTGACCGTGGGTAGGTCGATCGAGGTGGCGGTTTCGACGCGGACCACCTTGTGCTGAGCGTCGAACGTGGTGATCGCGATGCTCTCGATGCGGTGGCGATTCGGCGGGTAGGTTCCAATGACGTAGGCGTACCGGCCCTGGCTGCGTTCGGCAGACGCTCTCGATGCAGACGCGGATGCTGGCCACCCGATCATGAGGGCCGATCAGACCGTTCGGGTCGACGTAGTCCCCCGGGCACGCGCCGCACTGGAGGACGGCGGCGCTGCCACAGGCCACAACTGCCAGCACGCTGAACGCCGTCAGCGCCGCCAGCCCTACCTGACGTCCGAGCCGTTTCATGTATCGACGGCCTACCTCGGCGCGACGTTGAACAGTACCGAGATCACAGATGATTCCCCCGAAGCGAAACAGGCGATGACCGGATGGCCGCGGCTGCTGGATGGAGCCATCGCTAGCGGCTGCTGGTGAGCCGGCCGTTGGTCAGCTCGATCTGGCGGTGGCAGCGGGCGGCCACCTCGGGATCGTGGGTGCAGATCACCACCGTGGAACCATTGGCGGCCAAGGCGAAAACCCGATCCATCACCCGCAGCCGGGACTCGTGGTCGAGTTCGGCGGTGAGCTCGTCGGCCAGCAGCACCGTCGGCTCGATCACCAGCGCCCGGGCGATCGCGACCCGCTGCTGCTGGCCGCCGGACAGCTGCTCGACCAGGTGGTCGGCGACCTCCTCCAGGCCCAGGACACCCAGGGCGTCCTCGGCGCGATCGAGAATGTCGTTGCGTGCCAAGCCCTTTCCTTGCAGTACGACCTCGACGTTCTCGGCGGCGCTGAGTACGCCGACCAGGCCGTAGCCCTGCAGCACCAGGCCGTAGCCCTCGGGCACCGTGCCGGCCAGCTGCGCCCCGGCCCGGGTCACCGTCCCGCTGTCGGGGGGTTCCAGCCCGGCCAGCAGGGCCAGCAGGCTCGACTTGCCGCTGCCGGACGGCCCGGTGATGGCCAGCACCTCGTACGGGTAGGCGCTGGCCGAGACGTCGTCCAGCACCGCCCGGCCGCCTCGCCGGTAACCCACCCGGTCGGCCACCAGGGTCGGCTGCTGGTCCCGCGGCGCAACCGGCGACGGGTCCGCCGGCTGGCTCGGGGGCACTTGGAAGGAATGCCGCCCGGTCATCGAGTGCCTCCGGAGTGCTCGGGTTCGGCCATCACCACGAACTCGACGCCGCCCGGCTTGCGCACCACCCGCAGCCGCGACCCGGGCGGCAGCGCGGCCAGCACGTCCGGTGGCAGCTGCACCGCCCCGCCGGCGTCGACCCGGACGTACTGCTCGCGCTGCTGGTCGCGGTCATCGGCCCGGCCCTCGGTGATGGTGACGCTGCGCCCCAGGGCGGCCGCCACCGCCGGGTCGTGGGTCACCACCACCACGGTGGTCCCGAAGCTGGAGGTGATCCTCCTCAGCAGCTCGCCGACCAGGTCGCGGTTGGCGGTGTCGAGCTGCGAGGTCGGCTCGTCGGCCAGCAGCAGGCCGGGGGAGCCCGCCATCGCCACCGCGACCGACAGCCGCTGCTGCTCGCCGCCGGACAGCCGTGACACCCGCTGGCCGCCGAGCTCGGACAGCCCCAGGGCGGCCAGCAGCTCGGCCGGCGACTGCAGGTCGATCCGCCGGTAGCCGCGCAGCGCCCGCTGGGCGAAGCTGATGTTCTGCTCGGCGGTGCCGTAGGGGAGCAGGTTGCGCGACGGGTTCTGCACCACCACCCCGATCCGCTGCCCGCGCAGCTGCAGCAGCTCCGGCTCGCTCATCACCGTGATGTCGTCCGGCCCCAGGTAGATCTGGCCCGAGGTGGGCCGCAGCAGGCCGGCCAGCAGGCTCAGCAGGGTCGACTTGCCCGAGCCGGACGGGCCGAGCAGCGCCACCGATTCGCCGGCCGAGACGCTGAACTCGACGTTGTCCAGGGCGAGAACCTCCTCGCCGTCCAGCTCGTAGTAGTGGCTCAGGTTCTCGCAATGGATCGCCAGCCCGGTCTGCAGGATCCGCCCGTTCACTCGGCCTCCCTGAGCCGGGCGGGGGCGGCGGCGCGCAACAGCGCCCGGCCGGCCAGCACCGCGGTGAGGATCAGCAACAGCAGGAAGATCAGGGCGAACAGCCCGATGCCGGTCAGCGCCGGCCGGTAGCTCAACGTCACCGGGGTGAAGTCGGCGAACTCGGGGACCGACGGCAACGCCCACCGGGCGGCCAGGTACCCGGCCGGCACCCCCAGCACCAGCGCGGCACCGAGCAGCAGCAGCTGTTCGAGGATGCAGGCACCCAGCAGCGTCCTGCGCCGGATGCCCACCGCACGCAGCGAGGCCAGCTCGAAGGTGCGCCGCCGGCCGGTCGAGGCGATCGCGATGGCGGTGCCGCCGACTGCCAGGATCGAGCCGACGATGGCGCACGCCACCAGCAACCGCAGCGCCAGGGCCGGACCCTGCCGGCCCAGCTCGTGGAGCCGGTTGACGTAGCTGGCGCCGGGCTCGATCACCAGGCCGGCCGCGCGCAACCTCTCGACCGCGTCGGCCGGTGCGTGCGGTCCCAGCCAGTTCGACCAGGCCGCCTCGCTGTCGATGGCCGGCAGCTGCTCCCGCAGGCCGGGCAG